>SICY01000026.1 GCA_009697485.1 Nitrosarchaeum sp. | reverse complement strand
CAGTTTCATCACTTACAACCAGAGCCTGAACATTTTCTTCTAAAACAGCAGGACCAAAATCGTTGTCTAGTTTACTAATTTGAAAGGTGCGGTTTGGAAAATTTGTTTTAATTGTACTCATTAATGTTTCAAATCTTTTTTCATAGTTATTCAGAGTTTTTTTCCCCCTTTTTTCTGTTAATTCATCACTTGTTAGTCCAATGATGACTTTTGATGAAATTGAAAATGCTTTTGAAAGTAATGTAAGATGACCTTTGTGAATAATATCAAAAGTTCCTCCCATTGCAACAAGAGCAAATTCAGACATACTATCAGATAGAAAGATGTGAAGATAAATCTACTATTTTACGACTACTAGCACTACAGGTCCTTGATTAGATATTGGAATATTATTTCTATCCCAAACAAACGTTTCAATAAAAAACAAGCCATCGTTTTCAGGAATCCAGTCGATGGATTGAAATTGACTGCCAGTTCCTATATAACGCCCATTATAATTTCCTATAAATTCTACAAATGGGGTTTTACCAGATTGTTTAATTTGAACATAATAACTATATGGTGTTTCGTCAGATTTTGGATCTGCTAAAAAATGAATTAAAGATTCACTCCGAATTTGTACTGTTGAACCTACTTTAATTTCTGAAAATGCTTTTCCTTGAGAATCAAGTACAGATACATTAGAGATAGTAATTAATCGTGGAGCAGGAATTTTTACATCGACAGAATCAGAATAAAATAGATCAGATTCAGAAAATAAAATAAATCCTATAGATCTTGTTTGAATTTTTTCATTGAAACTGAAATTTATTATTTCATTTGATTCAACAGCACCAATTGGTATGGTAGATACCCCCACTATTCTAGGAGGAACAAAATTATCATAGAAAGCAAGATAGACATTAGTATTATTTATTGGAGCGGCACTATTTTTTAAGACTCCTGAAAACTGAAGAGTATCGCCTAATGTGATACTACTTAATTCTACAGATAATTGCTTTGATTTTGAAGGAGATGTATGGAATCCTTGACTAATAGAAACAGATGCTTGAGTTATGTCAGGATTTGAAGAATTTGATCTTATCATATAAGGGGATTTTCCAAGAGGGGGAATAACTTCCAAGAGAGTTCCGCCTTCAATAATTTCTAGAGGTTCATCACTAACATCATCATAAAAATTTACATGCACACGTACATTTGTAATTGAAGTAAGAGTATCTGTATTTTCAACTGCACCTACAACCACAGTATATCCTTCATCATCTTTGTAAACAAATGGAGAATCACTTGTGAGAACTACAGATAAAGTTGATTGGTTATCAGTAACCTCTGCAGAAAATCCAGGTAAAATTGGAAATAGAACCAAAATCAAAAATATACTAAGAATAATTTTATCCATGCAAATTTTATTGATTAGAGATTAATTTTGTGTAACATGTGATATAGTGAACAAGAAAGGTAACATCGTTTAACCTAGTTGACACTAGATAATCAATAATAAAAAGAAGTTAAAAAAATGTAAATTTTATCGTCTTTTCTTCATTGCTGTTATTGCTATCCAGTAAACTAAACCTGGTGCCAATCCAACAATGAGTGGAATCCATACAGGCCATGCATCAGCTGCGCTTGTCATAGATTAAAACCGAAACTTATCCTATTTAAATCCATCCAGATATCTGAAATTCAGAATTGATCTGAGTATAACGTAAGTGGACTGGACGGGATTTGAACCCATGACCCCCCGCGTGCAAGGCGGGTATACTACCAGGCTATACTACCAGCCCACATCAAGAAGGAATAATCTGTGGATTTTAATTGTTGTCTTCTTGGTAAGAATTTTATTTGTATAAAAAAAATATCACAATGTGGTACTTTTAGAATCACAAATTAAATTGAAAACGGGAGATATTGCACCTGATTTTCAACTCTTAGGTGTTGATGATAAAAAACACACATTAAATGACTATAGTAGTTATCAGGGATTTCTAGTTATTTTCATGTGCAACCACTGTCCATATGTCAAGGCAAAGGCAGAAGATTTCAATGAATTATATGAAAAATTTGGCGATAAAATAGCAATAATAGGAATTAACAGTAATGACTCTAAAGATTACCCAGAAGATAGTTTTACAAATATGAAAAAAACAGCAAAAGAGAAAGAGTTCAAATTTGATTATTTAGTTGATGATACTCAAGAAATTGCAAAAAAATATGGTGCAATATGCACTCCAGATCCTTTCTTATTCAATAACAAGAAACATCTAGTATTCCACGGTAAAATCAACAATGCCATGAAACCAGATGACATATCTACAGAAAAGACGATGATTAACAACATGAAAAAATTACTATCTGGAGAAAAAATTGAAAAAGATTTTGACCCATCAATTGGGTGCTCAATCAAGTGGAAAGAAAATTAAACTTAAATGAGTCCTGTCAAGAGGATTTAGCTGTGGGCTCGTAGCTCAGCTTGGCTGGAGCGTTCGACTGATAATCGAAAGGTCATGTGTTCGAATCACATCGGGCCCATTTTAATTACTTTGAGCTTTCAGAGACGGTTTCAGACCATTGAAGAACATCTTCGAATTTTTCAGACATTAAATCTGAATTGATTTTTGTCTTTTTTCCAACTTTTCCGCATAGTGCTAAACGTATTCGTTTTCCCAACTTTTCCTTAATTGAGTTTATAGATTCTGCAAAAAAGTTGAGACCTTCTTCAGTATTTGAAAAAACTAGGATAATCATTGTGTCTGATTTTTGTTTCCAAATTTTTCCCATTAATTTTTGTAAATCAAGATCAAATAAGACATTGATTGCAGATGACATATCACCCAGATGGAAAACTTGCCATCCACTGGAATGTAAAGATGCAGAAGCTGCTTCAGATAACAAGGTACTTTGAGCATCAGCTGAAATCACAATGATGTTCTTTTTTGGGTTTGAATCTATTGTGATTTGATTGAAAATTTGAAGTGATTTAGATATGATATTTTGTAATAATTTTTCCTCAGAATTTCCAATTTTACCATCGTCATACAGTTTTTGAATTGAGTCTATTGAAGGTAGTATTACTTCAGTAACAAGTTTACGTACTGATGCTCCAGAATTAAGACAATTTTTGATCAGGGAATAAACTAGAGCCTCTTGTCCTTTTGCTAGATTCTCAAAATATTGCGGTGCGACTTTAAAGTAATCAGCTGGAAAAGAATATGCCTCTTGTCCGGGCTCTAAAAACCATAATGTGATATTTCCAATATTTTTTTGTCTGAGAAATCCTTCTGCAGCAAATACTTTGAGATATTTTGTCATGGTGGTTCTATTTACACCAAGTTTTTCAGAAATTTCAACTCCAGACATTCCTGTTTTGGAGTCTTCAAGCACATCAATGAGTTTCTGCCTTATCTCTGTAGATTGATATCCTCTACCCATATTGCTCCAGAGTTAAGGTATTGTATAAAGACTAATTTCCATTTATGCCAACATATTATTTTACAAAATGATATGATTACCTTAAGATAAAATTCTTGGTTACTGTCTGTGTCTCAAAAGAGTGATGAGTTATTTTAGAGACTTGTGAGTGTCATCGCAATACGGTCTGTTCTTTGAATGCTGACAACCACATGCACGTATTGTATCATCTTCATCATTCATACCAGTTGGATTTACAAGGTGTTCTATACGCTCTTTTAATCCATCAATTTCTATTTGTACATCATTTGCAGACTTTGATCTGATTAGAACTACACAGATGTAAAAAAACAGATGCCAATAACACGGCAATAAAATACATTTCATTAGAGGATTCACGTAATACTATCCCTAATGAAAAAGCAATTCCCGCAAATAATGTTATGAAAAGTATGCCTAACTCTTTTCGGGTTATTTTTCCAAACCTTGACTTTGAGGTAATACTTGGCATTGCCATATCTTATAGAATCATTGAGAATTAATTAACTAGTCTATAATCAACCGACAGGCAACAGGGATAATTATCAACCACCAACACAACAGTACCGGTGCTGTAAAATCTTATATACTTGGTACTTTATTGTACGGTAAGGGAAAGTAAATTGCCGAAAGCTGGATTCAAATCAATAACTGTTGCAGAAACGGTTTATGATAAATTCCAAGACGTATATCAAAAAAATAAAGATAACCTTGCAATGAAAGGTGTCAATAGTTTTTCAGGTTATGTAACTTACATGTTAGAAGAGATGATGCAAAAGGACAAGACCTTTGCAAGATATGCTCCAAAGATTGAAAAAATTTCCGTAGATGATGATCGTGTTATTCTAAAAGATAATATCAAAAACAGAATTGCAGAAGTTGCAGTACAAAAAGGAGAATTGTTCTGTCAGCTGTGTGAAGAAAAAGATTGTGTTCACATTGGATTTGTATTTTCACTTCCTGATGTATACGAAATTTTGAATTCTAGAGGAATAAAACATCCAAAATAAAGAGCAGTGGAGGAGGTGGGATTTGAACCCACGAACTCCTGAAAGACAGGATCACCCATTTTTATGATCTTAAGTCCTGCATGTCCAAAAGCACAAGTGCTTACTTTGGCCAGGCTTGATTACTCCTCCAAAAGTCTAGAAATTTGTGTGAAATTTAACAGTTTAGAGATTTTGGAGCCATAATCAAGAATTATAAGGATTTTAAATTGCTAAAATTCGTGCTTCGATAGCTCAGCCTGGTAGAGCGTTACCTTGGTAAGGTAAAGGTCGCGGGTTCAGATCCCGTTCGGAGCTTTAATAATTTTTTATTAAAAGCTCATAGTGACCAGTTCTTTTTTTAGAGTTGGAATTAATCGATCTGTTTGCCTCTATTCTGGTTATTTTCCATGTGTTCTTGGCAAAGATATCTGCAACTTCTTTTGAATCAGAATTTGACAATAATACATTACAACCTCGAGAATCTAATTTCAAACAAAGTTCTGCTAGTCTTGTCAGATCATCATATGTAAAATCTTTGTTGGTATAGCTTGTGAAATTTGCAGTGGCACTTGTTGGTTGGTATGGAGGATCAAAATATATCAAATCTCCTTTTTTGGCATCTCTTAGAACTGCCTCAAAATCTCTACATTTGATGGAAATTCTACCTGATTGTAAGATATTACTTACAGCGTAAAGATTTTCTTCATTTACTATATTTGGATTAGAGTACTTTCCTAAAGGGACGTTAAATTTTCCTTTACTGTTTACACGGTATAGTCCATTAAAGCAAGTTCTATTCAAGAAGATCAATCTAGATGTTTTTTCAATTTCGCTTCTTGGATTACTTTCGCGAATAGAGTAATAGTATGACTCGGAATCTTTTTGATAATTTTTTTCATGATTCTTTAGAGAAGTAATCAGGGAATCGACTCTATCTCTAATTGTAGTATATGCCAATACAAGATCAGAGTTTAAATCAGAAATACTGCATTTTTGACCATTTTTGTCTGTAAGTATATGAAATAGTAAAGCACCGCCACCAAGAAATGGCTCATAGTATGTACCAAAAGACTCTGGAAGATTTTGATTCAATATTGGAATTAACTGTCGTTTTCCTCCAGCCCATTTTACAAAGGGTTTTGGGGTAACTAAAATCTGGTCGTATTGTTGCTTCACATGTAATCATCAAGATATCGCATATTGTCAAAATAGGCAACAAAAGATCACAACATGTACAATATTTTTTAATCAAATTTTGAGATTAGAATAATCTAATCATAAAATAATAAAATGAAAAGGTTGGAGTTTTAGTCCCACTTTGACCAAGCGGCCATCCATCTGTATGTCCAAGTGTTTAGCTTACAACCTAATGCTGTAAACGTAACTGATAAAACTGCACCCGCACCTGCACCCAGTGCTACTGGACTGTTATAGAATTTACCTACTTGAGGTTCTATTGGTGTCATGTATGGTGGCAATGTTGGTCTTGGGTATTTGAATGCCGTTTCTAGTGGGTCTGCTACTGTTATCAGGTTTACCATGTTGAATAACGGTAAAGACATTCCTACCAGTACTCCGCCAAACAGTATCAAGGAGTGCTTGTTCTTCTTTGTCGCCCAATAGGCCAAATCAAGCAACATTGCTGATGGTAACCAAATTGGTGTTACAATGAAGTCATATGGATAACCAAGTGCAAACCATGCGCCTTTTGCTATCCATGTGTATACTGTCATAATTAGGGCGTAATACGTTGCTGTTCCTGGAACACCTGTAAATGTCAGGTAATATGTTGCACCTACGCAAAGCATCAACGTTTGCGATATTGAAAATACCGTGAACGAAGTCCAAGCCCAGTCAGTATAGAAAATGTAGTCACCTGCATTAATTGTTAACAGTGTTGAGTTAACTGCAACTACTACTATGAATAAGTAGTGAGTACATCGTCTTAGCCAGACCATTATCAACTAGATAAAACGGTCGGTATATAAAATTTTAGAGTGTGATGAAGATCGTTGTTTTTTTATTAAAATAAAGTAAAAAGAAGATGTCTGAAGGAGTTTCCTTCTAAAATCCGACATATAGTGATATGATTACAGTGCCTACGGCAGTTGCCCCAATAACTGCAGCAATTATACCGTTGCTGTTTTTCTTAGAGCCTTCTTCCATAACTTTAACACAGAAGAGGTAACCAATCGCTTCAATAATTGTCAGAACAATGAACGCATAATGACCACTGTTTGTTGGATATGCCCAAGGATAATAGAAATATCCTGCTGCAGTACCACCAAAAGTTGCTAACCAAGCTGCAATGTAAGATAGAGTGATCATACCGGTCATATTTTCGACACGTCTACCAATCATTCGCTCTACATCAGAGCTAGATGCGCCACCTGCGCCACTTGAACCAAATCCTTTCGGAAGAGTCATTCTGGATTTATACGATTCAGAATCCTTTTAAGTCTTTCTTAAACGATTGACCCAGTACGATCTTCGATACTTAAAATAATAAAAGAGAAAAAATTGTGCTTTTTGCACTTGTGTCTATGGAATTGCTCTGCTGTACAATTTGCCTTCTAAAGCCATCTTGTACATCTCTGCAACGTACGGATTCTCACCTGGAGTTTCTGCACCTAGTTCTACGAGTCGAGCATATACTCTGACTACGTATGCAAGTGCTCCCATGAATGCCACTACGACACCCATGTTAAACATCCAGTGATTTGGTACTGCAAAGATTTCCTCTACAAACCAGAAGTGCCACATCTCATTGACTCCAATTGTAAACATGGTTGCAAGGTAACCAAGAATGGTCATCTTCAATCCAGTGTTAATTGAGTTATTTGGACCTCTGAGTACTGGTACTTTTCTATCATAGATTGCTGCTGCTGCCCATCCAAGTGGTAATGTTATGAAGTGGGAATATAGCCACCAGTGTGCTGGTGTAAATGCACTATCTCTGATAGATGTCTGATGTAAAGAACCATCAACGAAGTTGTCTACTTCGACTGATGCTGCAGTGGATCCCATAGCAATGACGATGAGCCAGATTTTCTTTAGTCTCTGAATCTCAACTTCTTTTGGGATTAATGCGGGCATCTGTGCCATGATGACTATCGTGTAATTCTGAATATAAAGCAAGTGTTTTAATATAAAGCAATTTTATAAAATTTCTAATAAAATATACAATAAAATAACATAATATTTCATATAAAAAACAAACTAATTTGAAATAATTTCATCATATTTTTTTAAATTTCAATGCTAATCATTGATGATAAACATATCTACAGCGTATCGATCCTCTCTATCAAGGTAAAATATATAACAATGTGTATTATGATTCAGGATATTAGGACTATGGTCGAAAAAAAGATTTTCGTATTAGGACTCACGGCTGTACTTGCATTAGGTACACTTGGTTTCAACTGGGTTGATTCCATACTTCCAACTGCAGATGCACACGGTGTCCAAGCACAACTTCAGAGTCGTTTCATCAGAATTGAAGATGAAACTTTCAACAGACAATCCCTGCAAACTGGCGAAACCTTGACTGTTCAAGGTACTTTAGTCAGTCTTGTAGAAAGAGACCTAAGAGGATGGATTTCCATTTTCTCAGAATCCACTAACGCAGGTAACAGATGGGAGATGCTAGCAAGAGACCCACCAGGAAACGTCTTTGACATTTCAGGTAACGCTGTTGTCGAATATTCATTATCTGCAAAAGCACTTGAAGCAGGTGTATACCATGTACACACCCAACTCAACGTAGCAAAAGTGGGTCCAGGACTAGGTCCAGGTCAAACAGTAGTCGTTGAAGGAGAGCCAATTATCAAACCAATTCCATATACCAACATCGCATACCAATCAATCATTATTGGTGTCGGTTATGTAATCACGTTTGCAACAAGACCCTGGCAAGTTATCTAAACAATCCAACTTTTCCTTTTCATTTTATAGATATTCATTACGATTAGCGTAAGGAATTATTGTAAATAATTAACCAAGTCTTATCTACAATAAAAAAGTTAGAAACAATATGTTAAGTTTTAAAATAA
>SICY01000025.1 GCA_009697485.1 Nitrosarchaeum sp. | reverse complement strand
GGTAAGAATTGCTTCACGAATCATCAGTTTAGTTTCTTTAGCTTTTTTTCCTGCAGATGCTGGAACAAGTTCACTTACCTTGATATTTTGTAGTAAAACATCGCCTTTCATGATATTCTTAAAAATAAGACCAATTTAATCCGGGATCATAATAAAATATGATTGAAAAGTTTACTTTTTGAATTGTTTAATAAAACAGATACTCACACACAAATCATCCTGAGGCGTAACAGGGAAACATCACATATGCATTAGTATGAATTGATAAAATCAGAGTTACGCCTTTTGTTTTTCAATCTGGGCTTGCAGTGTAATGATTGATCGTAAAATTAATCCAGAGATACCCAAATTGGATATAAGAAATTGTACCGTACGACTAAGTGAATCTTCCCCACGAAATCCTTCATCATAAATCATTTCCACTGAGCCCTTGTCAGTTTCAACAAATGATGTAATTAGTGAATAGGGTCCCAATTTCTCGTCTGTTTTTTCCAGATATAGACGAAGCTCAACTTTATGTACAGAAAATCCTTGGTCTACAAAATTGCCTGAAGAAAACAGTATCTCTACGCCGTCAGGTTTACGATTTACTCTCTGAGGATCATGTAAATCAATAATATTCATTTTGGGTTATAGATAGCCTCCAAATAATTATCAAAATTCGTCAGTTTAATCTCAAGATATTGTAAGTGATTCAGAGTTTAAAGTTTAGTTTGAAATAGAACAATTTTAAATATGAATACACAAAATAAAATGTGCGTGTTCACATAAACAAAGTTTGGGATTAGATCGCATATATTTTGAGATCAAATGACACAAGCTTAATCTGTAGTAAATTGAAATTCAGGGTATTGTCACAAGAAAAGAGCCTTACAGATTATTTGAGTAAAAAAGTATCACAGTATTATAGACCTAACATTCTGATGCTGGCAGAATCGGTAAAGCTTTCAGAAGCTTGTACCATACTAAAAAAGAAAGATGTGGATGAGATCATCATAGTTGATGATTCGTATAATCCTATAGGAATAGTCACAGACGAAGATATTTTAACAAAAATAAGCGAATCTCTTGTAAATCCTTCTAATACAACATTAGGGGATATCATGATATTTCCTTTAATTTCAATAAGAGAAAATCAAGTTCTTTCAGAAGCACTTGAATTAATGCGTGAGAAAAAGATTAGAAAACTAGCAGTGATGTCAGATAGTAATCTAGTTGTAGGGATGCTTTATTTGGATACAATAGTTAATCTTGTTAAAAAATCATTGGTAAAACAACAAAAACAATCTACGCTTTGGGGGGTCATTTGGAATCTCGGCATTGTCTTACAATTTACAGGTGTCTTGATGTTTATTCCTGGAATTGTTGCAACGTTGCTAAATGATCCAATAGTTGCAACAGGAATATACCTAATGTCTGTCCTGCTCATAGTTTCTGGTTTTTTCATGAATTCCTATGGTGAAAAGCAACCCATTACATTAAGAGGAACTGCAATTCTAGTCTTTGCCAGCTTTATGATCTTAGTGCTGTTTGGCATGATACCTCAGCTTTTTGTAATACAATTTGATTCTAGTGATCCTATAGAATTATTTGCAGATGGATTTTTTGAAAGTTCGGCAGGATTTACAACAGGTGGATATTCACTATTACCAAATCCAGAAGACTTGCCAAGAAGCTTTACATTTTATCGCGGTTATGCTCAATTTGTTGGTGGACTAAGCTTCATCTATTTGATTGTAACTACGTTTTATTCAGAAAAAAGAGGCAGCACAATGAAAGGATTCATTTCAGGAAATATTCCACATCTAAAAGAATTATTTGCGATAATCACAATCATCTTTTCTATTTATGCAATAATCATTGCACTACTTTTATTCTATTTAGGCGGTGGAGAAATATTAGACGATTTTGCTCTGGCGTTTAGTGCACTGTCTACTGGAGGCACAAGTCCAGACTCTAAAATATTTCAGGGATTTACAACACCAGAATATGTTGTAGTGATGGCTGGAATGATATTAGGTGCATTGCCATTTAGTTTTCATTATGCATTTGTTAGAACAAAATTTCTTTCAATTAACTTGACAAAAGAAGTTGTAGTGTATTTGAGTCTTTTAGCAATTTTTTGTATCGTGTTCATATTATCAATGGATACAAATTGGTTGGATAGTATATTCAATATAATTTCAGCAAGTACCACCACAGGATTCCAAACAATAAATTTTGAGAGTTTGAACCCAATAGCATTTACCGTCATTATTATGGCCATGATAATAGGAGGATGTGGATTTTCGACAGCGGGAGGCATAAAGATTTTCAGGTTTATGCAATTAGCTAAATTGAAACATATTTTTAACATAAAATCTGTCAAGATATCAGAATCAGATAGAAAAGATATCATAGTTGGAATTATAATATTGGCAGTATCAATTATTATTCCATTATTAGTTGCAACATACATGGCTTCTATAGGATATGACTTTCAAAATGCGTTCTTTGATGGGGTTTCTGCAATAACAACCACAGGGTATGGAGCAGGAACAGTCAGCGCTGCACTTAATCCAGCCATAACGATGGTTTTTGGATTTTTGATGATTCTTGGAAGAATTGAGATAATTTTACTTGTGTATATGTTTGTACCAAAACTTATGAAATAAAAATATTGCAAGGATGTAACATTTGAATGTGTTTCACTAGATATTTGTTTTAAAAGTTATTTTTGCTTGGAAATCTTTTTTGTTTTATGAAATATTTTAGCCCCCATCTTAATAGTTTTTAATTGTTTTATCACATTTAGTCCAATTTTTAAAAATTTGAATATGGAAAAAATAGGAATTAATGCCAACATCAAAATATCAATCCAATGTTTTTTTACAAATTTTTTTGAATTCTTTATTTTTCTATACTTAAAAACAAGATCAAGAGTCAGCAATACAAGAATTGGCCATATCAAAAACTCAAAAAATTCTTTAAAGGTATCAGGAATTGGCAAAATAGAATTTTCTAGCCCAAATGTATGATATTCAAATGCCAACAATCCAATAAAAAATAATGATGTAAGTACAAGTATCATCAAATCCAATATTTTGGAGTTCACATCATCAACACTATTAATTACAGTATTAAATTTATGAAAAACTACAATCAGAGTATCCGAAAACACACGCACTGACAGAAAACAAAAGAAAAATTAAAACTTGTCAAAGCGAGCACGTTCTAGGTCTCTATCGTCTTTGGATTCTTTTTTCCATTCTTTATAATGATCTTTACAAAGAACAGTCTTTTTGCCTACAGAACTTACATGTAGTCCTGCATTTTCTACTTTGGTGGTGTTTAATGAACGAGCGCCTTCTTTTTCACAGCCCTCAACATTGCATTTAGCACCTTTTGAAATAATACCCATGATTATGCATAAACAAGATGTTATTTATATTTGAAAATTTTATAGACATGATCTACATCAGGTTTACAAAATAGGATTAGATTCAAGTATACATCGTTTATAAGAGGAATATTTTTTTCTGAGATTATGGGTGGAACGAAAAAAGTAACTGCAGCAAAACAAGAAAAGAATCAAGGAGTAAAAGATGCAAAGGATTCAAAAAAGGGTAGAAAAGACAAGGGAGAAGGCGGACCACGTAAAGCAGAAATTACAGTAATGGTAAATGAAAAAGAAGCAATTAAAATAATCCAAAACTCAAAAGTTGTAACATGTCATGATCTTGCAAGACAAACAGGAGTTAAAATTTCAGCAGCAAATGCATTTTTAATAGAATCAACAAAGAAAGGGCTTGTCAAACGTGTTGGTGGATATAGCGGTCATCGCATATATCAAGCAGTTTCCTCATAGAGACAAAAAACATCTCCAGATTTCACATCTTTTAGTGCATCAATGTTTCCCAATATTTTTCCAATCGGGGTCATTATTTTACCAGGTGATGTATCATCAATAAAAAAGCAAATACTTCTAGCAGATGATAAAAATGCAATGTCTCCTTTTTTGAATTCTTTTGTAGATCTTTCAATTCCAGAATCAACGGTAGTTTCAAAGTACGCTATACTTTTTCCTAGAAAATGAGCATGTCCCTCCAATGGCAAAGATCTCATTATTGTACCGACAGTTCGTGGTGACAAATGTCGTTTTAGATCACATTGAATCTTTGCTTTTCCTTTAATTTCCAAGATTATCTGTTTTCTTGAGACTGATGGTGAACTCAATTCGTATTTTAGAATTATTGGATTATATAACGCTTTGAGAGAAATTGTGTACTTGTCTGATGCTAACGAAGCTGAACTAATTGTAGAAGAACCAGAAGAATATGTAGAAGCTCCAGAAACTGAGGAAATTTTTGATGGAGATGTAGAAGTAAACACCGGATTAAACAAGGCATTAGATACTTATCGAAAATTAATTGAAAAAAATGAAGGCCTAGAACCACTAACTGAAAAACAACAAGAGGCACTAGAAAAAAGAATCAAAGAGATTGAAACACGAGAGGTGGTAGAAACAATTGAAGAACATGAACCAATAGAGGTTCCTTGTGAAAAAAACAAGATTACAATTGGACCACCAACATTAACAAGATTTGAAAAAGCAAGAATTATGGGAGCAAGAGCATTACAATTATCACTAGGGGCACCACCATTTATTCCAATTCCAAAAACTGCAAGAATATCGCTAGATATTGCAATGGAGGAATTAGAACAAAGAGTAATCCCAATCACCATTAGAAGAGTACTCCCAAATGGAGATTATCAAAACATACCAATCGATTATTTTGATTAAGTGAATCAATCGTCGATAAAACTTAATAGAACACAAAATTGCGAATTATTGAATAATGCTCATGGAAGAGATTAAGGAAGAATATGGTCAAGAGCAGATCAACAAATCTGAGGATACCATAATTTACATTCGAAATGACCCAGTTATGCAATCAGCTGTAGAGCTCCTGTCAATATTGGGAAGTAAAAAGAAAGTAATTCTTAGAGCAGTAGGTAATTCAATTCCAAATGCAGTTGCAGTGGCAAACATCATAACAGAAAAGATGCTACATGGCAATTCAAAAGTTGAAAAAATAAAACTGGATACTGAAGCTGCGGCAGGTATTGGAAGAATGACTTCAAATATTGAAATTATTTTACTTAAAATCTAGTAAACGCTTCCAGGACCTTTTAGAAGCATATTTTCACATTCTTTGCAAACTTTTTCATCAATGTTTGATTCAAGATTGTGATGAATTTCACAAATCAACAAACTTGATTTGATATAATTACAAAGACCAATAAATTTTGAAAGACTAGATGGAGTATATGCCATATCAGATGAGAGACTATCAGTTAGTTCATTGATGAGAGTAGAAACTTGTTTTTCTGCCAAAAGTTTTGCAATCAAAGATGGATCACCACGTGTTCCACGGATGTAATTGCTTATAGCTGCTTGTGTGACACCAAGCATTTTTGAGATTTCATCTTCACGAACACTATGATCTTCTGCTAGTTTTTTAGCAAGAATTGCTCTTAATGCAGGAATCAATGTTTTTGATTCTATTTCTGCGGGAAGTAACATTAACACACAAAGTTCGGATAAGGGATTTAAAGTTTGCAATGAGTAAAGTTGCCTAAAGTGTAAATCAATCAATGCATTAGGCTAACCTATTTTAGTTTCAAAAATGTAATTGAGATATTGGAGGACATTTCCAAAAAATTGTATCAAATGTTAAAAGAATCATGTGAGTCATGCAAGTCAAATACAATAGCATTGTCAGGAGGATTAGATAGTACAGTAATAGCACATTTTCTAAAAGAACGAAAACCACAGACAGTTGCAATTATAGCAAAAGACTTTGTTGCAAGTGATCTCACATACTGTCAGAGAGTTTCAAAGGAATTTAACATACCATTAACAATTAAACAAGTAAGCACTACAGATATTCTAAGTGCAATAGAAGAGACAGTAAAAATTCTAAAAAACTTTAACGACATAGAAATTAGAAATAATGTAGTGATGTATCTGGCAATAAAGTGGGCAAAGGAGCAAAACAGAACGGGAATAATAACAGGGGATGGGGCAGATGAATTGTTTGCAGGGTATAATTTTTTGATAAACAAACCAAAAGAGGAACTAGAAAAAGAGATTCAAAGAGTATGCTCTATAATGCATTTTCCAACTCAGAAAATAGGTAAAGCACTTGGAATTATGGTAGAATCACCATTTCTTGATGAAAAAATAATAGAGTTTTCAAAGACAATTCCAGTAGATCTCAAGATAAGAAACGAGGGAGAAAAAAGACATGGAAAGTGGATTCTTCGTAAAACATTTGAGAAAAACATACCAACACAAATTGTTTGGAGAGAAAAATCACCGATGCAAGACGGTTCTGGAACTGCAGGACTATCAAATTTATTTGATTCAGTGATAAACGATCAAGTATTTTTAGAAAATAAAAAGAAAATAGAAGAAACAGATGGAGTAATAATTAGAACAAAAGAATCGATGCATTATTACAAAATTTACAGGAATTTGTATGGAATACCAGAGAAACAAGGAACAAATTCTTGTCCTTATTGTAATTTCAATGTAGGAAATTCAAAATTTTGTCGTATGTGTGGTGCTTTTCCTATCTAGATATTTTTTTTCCATTTTCTTGGTTTTCGTATGAAAATTTTTCTGCATCCATTGCAACAAAAAAAGAGTTTTTTTCCTTCATATTCATGTGTGACAGCTAATTCTTCAGCAAGTTCAATTCCACAAACAGGATCTACTGGCACAAATTTTTCACTGATCAATTCTATTTATAGATATGTAGAAAATGAGAAAAGATCAAATTAGAAACTATGAGTGAATGATTTGCAGTATCTTCTTTGGAAGCATGCCATAGTCAGCATCAGGTTCTGAAACTACATACAAAATATCATCATTAATTAAAAAACTAATTGCCAATACACGTTCTCTTGATGCTAACGCAAAATTTACACGACCTAGCTGCTTATCGAATTCTTTTCTCATTGTTACTCTTAATGCAAGCTCCATGAAGAGCATCTCATCATCTTTTTCATTTTCTAGTGGAATGACATTTTCTTTCATTCCACCTGCAACTAGTCTGCCTCGCTGATTAATCACTCCAGCAAATCTAATTTTGGGATCTATTGATAAAATAGATTTACAAATTTTGGAGTAATCAAAAATCTTAGATGACAAATTCTGTTTATAATTTCAAGGGACCCATTTATTATCTTTCTATGGAGTTAATTACTTGAGAGAAGAAATATGCGTGAGATTATAATGTTAGTTTCTTAACTAATACAAGAAATTCATCTTCAAGCATTGGAGGAATTTTCATTATTTCCATATTTTCAGAAACATGCTCAGATGACTTTTGCCCTACAAGTGGAGCTAAAACACCTGGTGATGAACGAATAAACTGTAATGCACGAAGCGACGGCTTTAGATTATTGAACTCAGGCATTGCACCAGGTACTAACAATCTTCCTTGCATTAATGGTACACTGGTAAATACTCCAATGTTTAATTTGACTGCGGCTTCTAATATAGAGACCAGTTTTCCATCAAACATTTGATTTTTTGCAAGTAGTGCTTGATCATAATGCATGTTGAATGGAAGTTGAATGAATCTAAAACCGTGATTCTCGCCTCCAACTTTTCTTGCCAATTCAACCGTATCTTGCAGTGAGAGATATTGTGGATTATCAGACGAAACACGAAAACATTCCCATGTAGCCATGCCGTAAAATCTGATCTTCCCTTCTGTTCTTTTTTGTTCATACAATTCAAAGACAGATTTGAGATTTTCCAAAAACTTTTCTTTTGAAATATCTTTGATTTGTCCTTCTACAGCATTATGCAGATACATCAAATCAATGCACCCCAATCCTAAATTTTTCAAACTACGTTCTAGCTGGTCATTAAGATATGTAGTAGTCATGCAGTGATAGCCAGACGTTATGTCACCTTCTTTTATCACTCCTTTTTGCGTGTATTCATTTTTGATGTATTCCCAAAATTCTTGTTTTACATCAGCATCATTTGTGACATATCCATTTTTTGTACTAATAAAAATTTGATCACGTAAAATTTTTCCTTCATTAATTAATTCAGAAATTGCTTTTCCTACAGAGCGTTCTGCTTTTTGTGCTCTATAATTAATTGCAGTATCAATTACATTAATTCCAGATACGATGGATTGTTTAACTGCATTTTTTACAAGTTCGTCTGTACTTTCATTTGCTTCTCCAAGATATGTGCCGATACCGACATTAGACAATGCAAGATTCTGAATTTGCTTAAAATTCAATGAATTTATGCCTGAATTTTTGAGAAATTTGTTTGTTCCCTCAGAAGTAGCAAAACCTGAAATCATAAAAAACATCAATTGACACTGAATTTATGTCTAGAGGATAGAAATTAGAAACTAGCCAAAAAACTAAGTACAAACAATGTGCCAGTAATACGACTAAACATCAAAGTGGAAGACATGGACGGTACCAATTCATCTACAGAATTAAAATTTCTCTTCAAGCCCAATCCAGCCTTCACCACCAATGGAATGCTAAACAGTGTGATAAGAGACAAGAGTGGAAAAACACCAATACAAATACCAAGTATGATC
>SICY01000024.1 GCA_009697485.1 Nitrosarchaeum sp. | reverse complement strand
CATTAAAACAAGCAGAGCTAAAAGATGCATATGACAAAAAATACTCTGATGTATTGAAACAGTCAAAAAACGATGAAAAAAGTGCAATAAAGGAACAGAGCGAGCGTACTGGCATGACAATAGAGGAGCTTAGCACCAAAATCATGCAAATAAGAAAAAAATATGATTCAACACAAGAGAATATCCTGCAAGAAAAGATAGCAGCTCTAAAAATACTAGATGATGTTCACAAAGAAAATGTAAAGAAATTTGCAGATACATACGAGTTTGACCCATATGTCAAGATAGCATGGAATTCTGATTTATCAAAATATGATGCAGTAAAGAAAAACTAGTTTCGGTTAGGGTTTTAGGGTTATTATGTCCAAGTTAGATTGTATTTAATGAATTATTAATCGACAATTCTTAATATCAGACTAAGAGATGTTCATCGTTGGATAAAAAAGAAATTCTAAAGGAATTTTCATCTGAACCAGATAGATACTACAAGGTTAAATTATTTGAAGAGCAAGGATTTGTCAGAAAATCATGCTTAAAGTGCAAAAGATTCTTCTGGACTTTAGATTCTGGAAGAGAATTATGCCCAGATGATGCAGATGATACATATTCGTTTATCGGAGATCCTCCAACTGCAAAGAGATTTGATTATACACAAGCTTGGAAAGAAGTAGAATCATTTTTTGTAAAAAATGGTCACACATCAGTTTCAAGATATCCAGTTGTTTGTAGATGGCGAGATGATCTTTACTTTACAATTGCATCTATTGTAGATTTTCAAAGAATAATGGGTTCAAAAGTTGTCTTTGAATTTCCTGCAAACCCATTAGTGGTTCCGCAAACTTGTTTAAGATTCAAGGATTTGGAAAATGTCGGAGTAACTGGAAGACATTTTTCTAGTTTTTGTATGATTGGACAACACAGTATTCCAAATTCTCAGGGATATTGGAAAGACAAATGTGTAGATTTAGACTTTAGGTTATTGACGAATCAATTTGGAATAAAAAAAGAAGAAGTTGTGTTTGTTGAAGATGTTTGGGCAGGTGGAGGCTCTTTTGGTTCATCATTGGAATACTTTGTTAGAGGATTAGAGATTGGTAATGCCGTGTTTACTGAATTTCAAGGAGAGTTGGGAAAACATACAACACTTGATCAGAAAATTATCGATATGGGTGCAGGTCTAGAAAGATTTGCATGGATTACAATGGGAACTCCAACTGCATATGATTGCTGTTTTGGTCCAATCACAAATCACTTGTTTGAAAAAATAGGAATTGATTCAGACTCTGAAATGCTTAGAAAGTATTTTACAGCAATTGCAAAAAATCTGGAGATTCATGAGGATTTAATTGATGTAAGAAGACATGCAGTAAAATCTGTAGGGCTAACACAAGATCAGATTAATCGAATAATCACACCGCTTGAAGGAATGTATTTGATTGCAGATCATCTTCGTACATTGATCTTTGCAATTACAGATGGAGCATTGCCAAGTAATGTTGGTGGAGGATACAATCTAAGAATGATGTTGAGAAGAATTAATGGAACAATGGACAGAATGAATCTCAAGCTAGACATTGATGAACTAGTGGATATGCATATTGATTATCTAAAAGATACCTATCCTGAGCTTGATGCCAAAAGACAAGACGTCAAAACTATTCTAAAATTAGAATCTGAAAGATATGTTGAATCAAAAACAAGAATGGGTAAAATGGCAGTACGTCTAAAAGAAAAAGGTAGAGCACCAACTGTTGATGAACTAATCACACTATACGAATCAGATGGAATTACGCCAGAGTATCTCAAAGAAATTGACGTAATCTCTGAAATTCCCTCATCATTTTATGCAAAATTATCGGATTTACACCAATCAGACAAGAGAAAAGATGTAGAGCAACTTCCACTTGAAAACATTCCAGAAACTGAAATGTTGTTTTACAAAGATGATCCTATGGAATTTGAGGCCAAAGTTCTCAAAGTTTTTGATAAATCAGTAGTGCTTGATAGAACTTCATTTTATGCAAGAGGTGGAGGACAAGAGCCTGATCATGGAACCATTGCAGGAGCCAAAGTAGTTGATGTCAATAAACACGGGGGAGTAATTATTCATGAAATAGAAGGCCAGACTCCAAAAGAAGGAAGTATAGTATCATGCAAAGTTGATGTAACACGTAGAGCAAACATAACAAAAAACCACACAAGTACACACATTCTAAATTCATCAGCAAGAGGAGTATTAGGTTCATGGATATGGCAGCACTCTGCATTCAAAGAAGCAGATCATGCAAGATTAGACATTACACATCATTCATCATTAACAGATCAACAAGTGCAAGACATTGAAAATGCTGCAAACTATATTGTTGCAAAAGACATGACAGTAACTATTGAAAACTATGACAGAGGAACTGCAGAGCAAAAATATGGATTTAAAATTTATCAGGGGGGTGTAGTTCCTGTCAAATCAGTTAGAATTGTATCAATTGAAGACTTTGATGTTGAAGCATGTGGGGGAACTCATGTCAAAAAAACCAGAGATGTAGAATTAATCAAAATTACCAAAACAAAGAGAATTCAAGATGGAGTAGTAAGACTAGAATTTGTTTCAGGACCAACTGCACGAGAATATGTAAAACAACAAGAAATTGAGCAATTAAAGAAAGCAGAAGAATCAGTACAAAAAGAACTCAAAGATAAACAAAGAGGAGAAGAAAGGCAAAAAGCAAAAGAAAAGATTCCAGCATTGTTAGAGCAAATTGCAACACTTTCCAGTACTGGAGTAATTGATGAGATTGAGATTAATGTAAATTCAATAAAATCATGTTTTACAAATTCAAAACAATATGATGAATTCTTTCACATGAATTTTGGCAAAAAACTAGTCAAAGAGAATCCAAATTCAGTTTATGTTGGGATTTTTGAGTCAGGTCCAACTATTCGAGTAATAGCATACTCTGGCGATAAGGCATCAAAGAGTAAAAATGCTGGAAATATTGCCAAATCTGTGGCTGAAATCCTAGGTGGAGCAGGTGGTGGAGACGCAAAATTTGCCCAGGGTGGAGGAAAAGACACATCTAAAATAGATGAGGCAGTAGCCGAAGCAAAATCAATGATTTTAGGATGAGAATGTTATGGAAATAAAATGGAATGAAATTGAATCAAAGTGGAGAAAAAGATGGAATGCCACCAAAGACTTTGAAACAGATCCAAATACCAAAGAAAAAAAATTCATCACAGTTGCATATCCATATCCAAACTCACCTCAACACATAGGACACGGTAGAACATACACACTAGCTGATGTTCATGCAAGATTTTATCGAATGAAAGGATTCAATGTATTGTTTCCAATGGCGTTTCATTATACAGGAACTCCAATTCTTGGAATGGCAAAAAGAGTAGAGGCAAAAGACAAAGAGATAATTGAAAATTTAAAAAATCTTTATGGAGTTCCAGAGGAATCAATTAAAACATTTGTCGAACCAGTAAAGATTGCAGATTATTTTCATAGAGAAATCAAGACAGGAATGATTGAGATGGGTTACTCCATTGACTGGAGAAGAGAGTTTACAACAATTGATCCAGTGTATAGTAAATTTATCGAATGGCAAATCAACACATTAAGAGAAAAGAAGCTAATCATTCAGGGTTCACATCCAGTTGGTTGGTGTCCAAAGGATCAAAATCCAGTATCACAACATGACACACTAGGTGATGTAGAGCCTGACTTTACTGAATACATTTTGATCAAATTCAAATATGAAGATTATATCATTCCAACTGCAACACTACGACCTGAAACAATTTTTGGTGTTGTAAATCTTTGGGTCAATCCAGAAATCATTTACAAAAAAATTACAGTGAATGATGAAAAATGGATTGTAAGTGCAGAGTGTGCATACAAGCTAGAATTTTTGGATAAAAAAATAACATATGATGGCGAAATAAAGGGTTCAGAATTAATTGGAAAATCAGTAATAGTTCCACATAGAAATGAATCAATTGTGATGCTTCCTGCAAGTTTTGTTGAGAGCGGAACAGGAACTGGAATGGTCATGTCAGTTCCAGCACATGCACCATTTGATTATCAAGCATTGGAGGACCTCAAAAAAGCAAAAATGGAGCCTAAATTGGCCTCACTAGTAAACAAAATCATGCCCATATCAATTATTCAGACTGAGGGGTATGGTGAAAATCCAGCCAAAGAGGCAGTTGAGAGATTCGGAGTAAAAGATCAAAGTGATCCGAAACTAGAAGAGGCAACAAAGGAAGTATATGGAAAGGAATTCTATGGTGGAAAGCTAAAACAAAACACAGAGAAATTTGCTGGAATCAAAGTAGCATATGCAAAAGATACCATCAAAGAATGGTTAATTGAAAACAAACATGCGGATATCTTACTAGAACTAACAAACACTCCAGTAAGATGCAGATGTGGAGCAGAATGTGTTGTCAAAGTTCTCAATAATCAATGGTTCCTAAATTATGGAGATAAAGACTGGAAAGAATTAGCTACCAAATGCTTTGATGAAATGAACATTTTACCGCAAGAGATTAGATCAGAGTTTAACTATGTGATTGGATGGCTACGAGAAAGAGCATGTGCAAGACAACACGGACTAGGAACAAAACTGCCATGGGATAAGGACTGGATTGTAGAGAGTCTTTCAGATTCTGTAATTTACATGGCATACTATACAATTTCAAAATTTGTAAACAATGGAACACTAAAGGCAGAAAAATTATCCAAAGAATTCTTTGATTATATTTTCTTGGATACTGGTGATGTAAATAAGATCTCTGTAATTACTGGAATGTCAGAAAATATAATTAATGAAATCAAAAAAGAGTTCCAGTATTTTTATCCAGTAGATTCAAGACACTCTGGACGTGATTTGGTTCCAAATCACTTGACATTTTTTGTTTTGAATCATGTTGCAATATTTCCTGAAAGCAACTGGCCCAAAGAAATTGTAGTTAATGGTTCTGTCTTGATGAATGGCTCTAAAATGTCAAAAAGTATGGGAAACATCATACCATTGCGAAAAGCAATCCAGGATTATGGTGCAGATCCTATCAGACTGGCAATAATAATCTCTGCAGAATTACTCCAAGATGCTGATTTTAACATGGAGTCAGTTTCAGGAATTCAAAATAAGCTAGAAGCATTATACAACGAGTGTTCTAAGCTCAAATCTGAGAAAATAGATACACTGGAGGCAGAAGACCGATGGATTTTATCTAAAACTCAAAGCATGGTGTCGGAAGTTACTACAAGTATAGAAAAAATGAGATTACGAGAAGCCCTACATGACATTTTGTTTTCATTTGAATCGAATTTGAGCTGGTACATGAAAAGAGTAAATGCAAAAAATAGACAAAATATTTCAGGAATCTTACACCAGATAAACTCGACACGTGTTGCAATGTTATCACCATTTGCACCACATATTGCAGAAGAAATGTGGGAAAAACTAGGACATTCAGAAATTGTATCGACATCTCAGTGGCCAGAATTCTCTCAAGAAAATGTCAATGCATCTGCTATTCAATCCGAAGAGTTGTTAAAATTATTAATTGATGATATTTCAAATATCCTCAAAGTAACAAAGATCACTCCAAAAAAAATTACAATCTATACTGCTAACTCTTTCAAGTCCAAAGTGTACCATTCCATTTTAGAAAAAGTAATGGCAGGACAAACAAACATGGGAATTGTAATGAAAGAACTAATTGCTAATCCAGACACATCTGATGTTAAAAAAATTCCAGACTTTGTACAAAAGACAATCAAGGATATTTTATCTGAACCAACTGAGATTAGACAGACAAAGCTAGATTCTAAAGACTTTGATGAGAAAAAATTCCTTACAAATGAATTGACTCAATTAGGAAAGAAAGAGTTTGGAGTAGAGATTGATATTTTCGCAGAATCAGATAATAACATCTATGATCCTAAAGGAAAGGCAAGACACGCAAGGCCATTCAAGCCTGCTATTTTGATTGAATAGTTTCAATCCAAAATCTCTCGTTATCTGCATTAAGATTCACCAATCTCTCAATTGTTTTGAATTTCCTTATTTGATCAATTGAATGATGTAAAAGCCAAATTTGAAACAAATAATGATAAAACAATGCAATATTGTATTTATTAGGTCAAAATGGACTAGCTGTGAAATGAAAATTGCAGTTATGGGTATGGGAGTTGCAGGCAGTTATCTTATAGCAAGACTCAAAAATTCTGAACATGAAGTAACAGGATATGAGCGAAGCACACAAGAAAGACATGATTCTATTTGTGCATGGGGAACAATAAAGTCAGAACTAGAAAAATTTTGCAAAAAGACTGGACGCAATTTTGATGACTTTCTAATCCATGATGGAAAGACAATGCACGTTAAAATGAATAACAGTGTGAAATTCGATATCGGCTTGCACGGATTGTGCACATATGACAAATTAGCATTAATCAAAGATTTCATTAAAGATTCCAAAATAATCTACGGTGAAGCTCCAAAGCTAGAAGACTTGGAAAAAGAATACGATATGATAGTTGATTGTACTGGATTTGCAAGAACCTATTTACCAAAATTAGAAGAAGATTTTTTCTTGCCAACATATGAATACAAAGTAGAATATGAAGACAAAGTACCATATGAGGACTTTTACATAGAACCATTTCCAGGAATGTCAGGATATTTCTGGTATTTCCCGTTAGGTGAGAAATGGGCACATATTGGCGCAGGAGATTATAGAAAAAATCACATCAAGGCAACGGATGATTTTCTAAAAAAGCACGGCGGTAAAGTTCTAAAAACTAAAGGAAGACCAATCAGATTAGCAACTCCAGGAAAGTGTAAGCCATTTTACAAAGGCAAGGTTGTAGGAGTTGGAGAATCAATTGGTACAGTCTATGCTCTTCTGGGTGAGGGAATAATTCCTAGTATGCAGTGTGTTGATATCTTTTTAGAAAATATGCATGACTTTGCAGCATATGAAAAAGCAGTAGATGAACACTATAAAATTTACGACAAAGTATTCAAGTTTGTCAGAGCAAAGATTCACAAGAACTTTAATTTTTTCAAATCACTTCCAGACTTTATCTCTATTTTTAGATACATGAAAAAGAATGAAGTCAGATTTGGAATGGATATTAAAATATCAGACTTGATGAAAGTAGCTAAAGCTTAACCAAAACTTACAGAACCAAGATTTTCCCTCATTGTTCTACTGGATGACATGTTATAGTCATAAATTATTTTGGAATAATCTTTTAGTTCTTGTTTCATTAATTGTAAATCATCAGAGAGATAAAACCCAGGACAATCACCTGTAAATTGATATGTTGCATGTACTCGTGCCATGCCTTTTTCATTTTCAAGCCAAGTAGAAAACGGATACAAATAACATACTCCAGGACGATCTGGATGCATGCTACATCCACCCTTTTCATCTAAGAATCGGCATGAAATATGAGTCCCGTCTTCGTGTTCAGTTTCATCAGTCCTTCTTTTAAGATTAATTGTAGTCATTGTAGTGACTTGACCAGAGGGAGCAATATCTTGCCAAGTAGTTGTGACTGTTTCATTTTTTATAAAATCAGATGATCTTTGATACTTCAATCCTTTTCCAATAGTAATTAGATCATCGGAAGTTAGAGGTAATCTACCTTGTCTGTCACAACAATTATGGCAATCGGGCCAAAAACATTTCCATAAAATATATTTTTTTTTGGATACAAGATATGGAATATGAAAAATAACATCTTTAACTTTGAATGGATAATCAGAAACATCTGTTATTTTTCCTAGCATAAATTCTCGTAAAATAGGATCAATATCCCAATCTTTTTGCAATAGATTCAGTGATTCTTCAATTTCTTTTTGAGACAACTATTAAGTTATAACATCTTTTGCAGATATTATTAATGTTGAGTGAAAAAGGTAAATACGCATCAGCTACAGAAAATCGAAGATTTGTTTGGGCTGAAATTGTATGGCCTCTGATTTTAGAAATTAATGATGTAGCATTTTCACTAAAACAATATCAAAAAAAACGTGATCAAGTATGTGAAAAAAATAATGTGAAGATAACAGTCACATCACGTGGATTAGTATCCTTAATGCAGAAAGGAATCTTGTTAAAAGAAGAGGATATTTACTCAATTCATTTTAGATTGATTCCATATATGAGATTAAAAGCGAATTGCGATTATGCTACAGCTATTCACGAAGTTAAGTTCAAGTAATTTCAGCAAATAATATATGCTAAAACATTAGAATTTGTTTCGGTAGCCCGATAGTCTAGCGGTCAAATAAAAAAATTTTAGATCAAGGATTCTGCCCTCTGGATCTCAAGAGTGGATAGGCGGAGACGGCAGTTCGAATCTGCCTCGGGCTACTGGTAAAATTACTATCTAGATGCTTGTGCTATTCTTTCTAATTCGTGTTTTTTCTTTACAGATGGAGCATTTGGATCATTGGAAGCTGCCAAAATAAGCTGTTCTGCCATATGCTCCTCAATTGGTTTGGGGTTAGAATATGTTGCATCTCGTATAGAATCTGCAATAAATTTTAATGCCATGTCTACTCTTCGGATTGGAGCAACATCTACAGAGACATGATAGACAGTGCCACCATATACAATTCTTGTTGTATCTTCATTTGGTGCAGAGAATTCAATTGCTCTAACTAGAACCTCAACTGGATTCTTACCAGTCTTTAATGCAATAATATCAAATGCTACTTTTACAGTATTGATTACCTTGGTTTTTTTACCAGTCATTCTTCCGGTGTTTTTTGCATATTTTTTACCAAAATGCATAACTTTGTTGCATAATCTTTCAACTATGTTTACATCAGCTTTGTTGAATCTTTTTAGTGCTGAACGACCGAATGTGTATGGTAAAAT
>SICY01000023.1 GCA_009697485.1 Nitrosarchaeum sp. | reverse complement strand
TGAGCAAATGAATTATCAGTAACTAATGGAATAAGAAACAATATTGTTAATGAAAAGAGAATCTTATAATTTATCATGCCAAAACCCCCATCTCAGACGGTAAATTTCCTTCAAATGCCTTTCCATCTTTAATTGTAATCACTCTATCAACATCTCCAAAATGTTGTCGGTCGTGAGTAACAACAATAAATGTTTGATTTAGTTTTTTTGCCATTGATTTCATCAATTGAATTATTTTTTCAGATGTAACAGAATCTAAATTGCCAGTTGGTTCATCAGCTAAAACAATTGAAGGGTTGTTTATCAGTCCTCTAGCAATTGCTACTCTTTGTGCCTGTCCACCTGAAATTTTATTTGCTCTTTTGTTAATTTGATCATCTAGTCCAACTGCTGTTAGTAATTCTCTAGCATTTTTTTCTGCAGAATCACTGGTTCTTGCAATTTCTCTTGGTAATAATACATTTTCAAGAACAGTCAGATCAGTTAAAAGATTTGAGAATTGAAAGATAAATCCTAATTTTTTGTTTCGAAATGATGAGATTTTATCATCTGTTAGATTTGTTGTATCCGTTCCATCAATGAAGACCTTACCATTTGTTGGACGATCTAATAGTCCTATCATGTTAAGTAAAGTGGATTTTCCTGAACCAGAGCTGCCTACAATTAATACAAATTCTCCCTTTTCAATTGAAAATGAGACATTATCTAATGCTTTTACCTTATTTTCGTCGGTTCCGTAAATTTTACTCAAATTACTAATTTCAAGTACTTTAGACAGTTCTCATCGCCTCCACTGGTAATAGTTTAGTTGCTCTATACGATGGGTATAGTGAAGCAATTATTGCTAAAATAAACGATAATACTGCAGTCTGAATAATTTTTTCCCAATTATAGCTCACTTCTAGTGGGAGACTATTATTGAATGACATTTTTGTTTCCTTTGCATAAAATGTATAGCCTAAACCTGCCGCTGTTCCAACTCCAGCACCAATTGCGCCAATTATCATTCCCTGAAAAATAAAAATAATCAAGATATCTTTTCTTGTTGCACCTATTGATCTCATTACACCTATTTCTCTAGTTTTTCCATTAACTAACATCATTTGAATTGTAACAATAGCAAATGCTGATGACATCATTCCAAAATATCCAATCATGTTTATCATTGCAATACCAGATCTAAATCCCGCTAGTTGTTCTTCAGCGGATTCTTCTATTGTTTCTGCAATAAAATCGTCGTTAGGAAAAGCAGCTAAAAAGAAATTTTTTACATCACTGGCTTTAGATGGATCGTTTAGTTTTACCATAATTGAACCTGTATCACCATCTCTATTCATTAAATCGCGTAAAGTATCAATGTGAACAACTACACTGTAATCAAAGCCTTGACCGCCAGGTGATTTTGCTATTCCAGTAACTACAAGTCTCTTGATTTGATCTTGTCCATATCTATCAACAATCTTTACTTTTAGACTATCACCTACTTGAGCACCTCCAAGATCTCTTGCAACATTAGAACCTAATACAATAGAATTTCTTGAAAAAACATATTGTCCATCAGATACAGTCTCATGTACAGTAGAAGCTCGAATGTCTCGTAATGGATCAACTCCGACAATAGGAATTCTTGTTTCTTCATGTAATGTGCCAAATTTTGTCATGTTAATTGATGCCGTCGATGACAACCGCGGAGTAGCCGCTTCTACATATGGTATTCTTTCAAACCAATTAACTAGGGCTTGATCCGATTTATCGATATAATCTTCCTCATCTGTAATTAGAACATCACCGTTTCTATAATTTGAGATATCTCTGACAATTGCATCAAACAACCCCTGAAAAATTACAAAATTAACATGAATTACTAAAATTCCAATTGTCACAGCTAAAACTGCACCAATGAGACTTCCTTTTTTGTTGAATAGCATTCTTTTTGCTAAACGTAGTCTGTATTCCACAAGAAGATTAAAAATAGTCTAATATTTAATGTATTTTATGTATAATACTAATATTATAGACAATTTTATATTTTATTAGTAACTTACAAACATTATGAAGATAGTTCAGGTGAGAGATTGGACAATTTAGACATCAAAATTCTAAGTAGGCTCTTGAATAATTGTAGAGAACCAGATAGACAGATTGGAAAAGAATTAGGGATTTCAGGAGGTGCCATTAGAGCACGAATTAAAAAAATGCAGGAGAGAAAGATAATTGGGAAATTTACAATTAAAGTTGAGCCACCAGTTTTGGGATTTGGTGTTTTGTACATAGTAGTTTCAGGTCAAAACATCAAAGAGATTTTAGAGCAAATTAGTTTGGTTGGAGAGCCATTTTTTGTTGTACCATGTGTTGGTGGAATTACAGTTTGTAGTATTGTAGTAAAAGAAAATTTGCAACAAAAAATCATACTTGCAAATAAATTAATGAAAGATGTTAGAATATTATCTATTTTTGAAGCAGAAAATCCAGGATTTAATTCCAATTTAACTAAAACAGATTTGGAAATTTTAGAGTTGTTGATAAAAGAGCCAAGACAAAAAATTGAAAAAATATCAAAAGATACAGGATTATCTACAAAAACTGTTACAAGATGTATTGATAAACTACAAGAAAATGATGGTATTCAATTTACAGTAATTTATGATCCAACAAAAATCGAGGATTTTATTCCACATGCCATACTTGCCTGGATTGAGGGAGATCTTAGAGAAACATTAGAAAAAATGAATGAAGAGTTTCATGAATCATTTATGCAGATACCGTTTATTGCAAAAAATCAAATTGTGTTATTTATGTATAGTCACGATATATTTGAAATGGATGAATTAACTCAAAGAGTTAGAAATATGGATAATGTAAGGTCTGCAGATCTATTTATTCCAAAAAAGATATCTTTTCCATTAAAATGGTTAGAACAAGCTATTAATGATGCCAAGAAATCATCTACGCTTCATCTTTCATATCAAACAAATTAAATAATAATAAAATGTAGAAGTAGGTATGAAAAAGAAAAAGATCTATGAGGGTAAAATTTTAGGTTTGAGTGTTTATGATTTAGTAATTGAGGGTAGAAAAGTAAAACGAGAGATGATAGAGCATAGAGGGGCAGCTGCAATGTTAGCATTTGATGAAAATAACAAAGTAATCCTTGTAAAACAACATAGATTTCCTCATGGATATGTAATTGAGATTCCTGCAGGGACGCTAGAAAAAAGAGAAGACCCAAAGAAATGTGCATTTAGAGAATTAGAAGAAGAAACTGGGTATAGAGCTAAAAAAATGACACCGTTAATCACATACTATCCATCTATAGGCTACAACACTGAGGCTATTCACTGCTTTGTAGCCTCAGGACTAAAGAAAATTGCAGACTTGAAGCTAGATGAAGATGAAATATTATCTGTTGTAAAGATAGACCTTGAAAAAGTGATTTCAATGATAAAAAATGGAAAAATTCAGGATTCAAAAACAATTTGTGCGGTATTGACATATGCTGCCAAAAAGAAATTGTATTAGTTATTTATTGTAAATAGGCTGTACAAGATCTGCAACGTCAGCCCAAGATTTTGCAATTCGCTCAAACATATAAACAAGATCAAGAAGATCAATAGGAATTTGTTTTTTATTTCCTATTGTAGTTCTTAGTTTAGAAAGATTTTCTTGATATTTTTTATGTAATGATATAGCTTCTATGGCTAATCGTCTATCAGGTTTGGTAAAAGCATCAATAGATTTTTCTGCAAGTACATTAAAATTTTGTACTACAACAAAAATTTTCTTCAGATGTTCATTGGATAAGGAGGAATTGTAAATAAAATTAGCAAGTTCAACTATTGTATCACCTGCATTTTCTAAAAGGTTAGCAGCTACTCTGTAATCTAAAATATCAATATTTTCTAAATTAAATACATTAGCTAATTTTTTATCAACAAGCGTACTCCTGATTAAACGTACTAGAAGAAAATATTGTCTGTTAACCTCAACATCTCTTTTTGATAATGTTTGTAAATTAGATTTATCATCTAAAATTAATCCATTTGATACATCATCATACATTCCAAGTGCAATGGAACTCATTCTTTTTAGAATTTTTTCTGGATTTAGAGTTGTAGCGTCTAAAAGAAATTGCATGTTAATATTTGAAGCATCTTCTTCAATGATCTCCATACCAACTAATCGTCTCATTGAGTTTCGTATTTTTTCTCTATCCTCACCAGGTATGATTGATTTTGAAGTAATTTGTATAATGTCATATCCTAAAAGATAAGCTCCAGTAATGTCAGCTACAATATTTTCATCTTTAGGTAATGGATATGAAATTACAAGTTCTTTTGTAGGACGCATTTCTTTGTTTGCAGAAATTGAGATTGTATCTTGCCCAGTTTCTAGCTCAACTTCATTACTTTTATCTAGATTATTGGCAACTACCCATTCTTTAGGTAATGAAACTAGGATGCTACTACCAATCCTTTGTAGGCGTCGAATAAATTTAGTCAATTTATACTGATTTAATTAATTTAAGCCATATTCTTATATTTTATGTAAAATTTAAACTGAAATTAATGAAGGCAACAGCATTTTGTCCTGCACACATTACAGGTTTTTTCAAAGCTTACTTAGAGGAAAATAATCAAAAAAATCCTGAAAAATTAGGTTCCATGGGAGCAGGATTTTCAATTAGAGAAGGAGTCACTACCCATATCAATATTTTACCGAGAATTAATCAAAATTCTAACTTTAGAATTACTACTGTAGGCTATCAATCAGATAAGACAGATGTTTCAGAATATGTGTTAAATGAATTTCTGAAGCTTGGAAATTTTGAAAATATATTTTTTGATATTCAACATGAGATCACCATACCAGTTGGGTATGGTTTAGGTTCTAGCAGTGCTGTTGCATTATCATTATCATATGCACTAGATCATGCACTTAAAACAAGATTAGATCAGACAGCTATTGGCCAGATTGCACATAATGCAGAGATAAATTGCAAGACAGGATTAGGTGATGTTTTGGCATCATATCATGGGGGTTTTGAAATAAGAGTTAAACCAGGAGCGCCAGGAATAGGTCAAGTAGAAAAAATCAACACAAAAGATATTTCCATAATTATGATTTGTTTTTCACCAATTTCAACAAATAAGTTCATCAAAGAACGTCTTTCTCAAATTAATGGTCTTGGTGGAAAAATGGTAAACAAATTATTAGAATCAAAGAATTATGAACATTTTCAGGATATGTCTTTGGAATTTGCAAAATATGTTCAAGTAATGACTTTGAGAATGGAAAATTTAATTCAAGAATTAGCTGCAAATGGAATAAAATGTGGTGTTGCACTCTTTGGTGAAACTATATTTACAATGATACCAAAAGAAAAAGAAAAATATGTTCTACAAATTTTAGAAAAATACCCTGAAGGAATAATCATAAGATCAGAATTAGATAATCTGGGAGCAAGAGTACTTAGTAATTAATTAAATGTTGATGTCTTTAATTCCAAAATCTCATCCTAGAGCAAAGTCTCTTTTAATCCGAGAAAAACTTGTTACTGGATTTGATCAGGGGTTAGTAGCTAAAGAAGGTCTCTTAGCACATGGTAGAGGAGAAGCTTTTGATTATTTACTTGGTGAAAAAACAAGCAGGATTGCAAAACTAGCAATCAAAGCAGCTGCTGCACAAATTCTTTTGGCAGATTCACCTGTAATCTCTGTCAATGGTAACATTGTTGCATTATGTCCAAAAGAAATAGTTAGACTTGCCAACACATCAAGGGCAAAAATTGAAGTAAACCTGTTTTATGCTAATGAGAAACGAAAACAGAATATCATAAAGACTCTCAAAAAGAGCGGTGCGAAGGAGATTTTAGGTACAAATCGTAATTCATCAACTACATTACCAGGATTAGATTCAGCAAGAAGAATAGTTGATAAAAATGGGATTTTTGCAGCGGATGTGGTGATTGTTCCACTAGAAGATGGTGATAGAACTATGGCATTAAGAAGAGCGGGAAAAACAGTCATAACATTTGATCTAAATCCACTTTCAAGAACTTCACAAACTGCCAACATAACAATAGTAGATAATGTTACACGAGCAATGGATTTGTTAACTATAACATGTAAAAAATTATCAAACAAGAATAAGAAAATACTTGAAAAAATTGTTCATGATTTTAATAACAAAAAAAATCTCTCAGATAATATTGTTGAAATTAGAGATAATCTAACAAGGAGGCTATATATTGCATAAATCAGTTTATGATATTATTAAAATGAAAAAAGATGGAAAAAAAATCTCAGCAATTACGAGTTATGATTATACACTTGCATCATTATGTGACAAATCTGGAATAGATATACTACTTGTTGGAGATAGTGCAGGAATGGTAATGCTTGGTTATGAAAATACTATTCCTGTAACAATGGATCAAATGTGTATGTTTACAGAAGCAGTAAGTAGGGCAAGAAAAAATTCTTTGTTGGTTGCAGATTTACCATTTATGTCATATCAAGCAAGTATTGAAGATGCAATAAAAAATTCAGGGAGATTAATAAAAGCAGGAGCTGATGCAGTGAAACTTGAGGGGGGAATTTCTATGTCAGAAACGATCAGTGCAATTGTTGATGTTGGAATTCCAGTAATGGGTCATATTGGTTTACAACCACAAACAACAATGTTATCAGAAGGATACAAAGTACAAGGAAGAACAAAAGATACTGCAATAAAACTAATTGAAGATGCAAAAGAGCTTGAAGAAGCAGGTGTATTCAGTATTGCATTAGAAATGATAAGTCATGAAGTTGCACAAATAATTTCTGAAACTATCAGTGTACCTACTATTGGAATTGGCTCAGGTGTTGGTTGTAATGGTCAGGTATTAGTTGTACAAGATTTGTTGGGCATGTTTGAAAAAATCAAACCAAGATTTGCAAAAAGATACTTGAATTTATCTGAGGATATTGTAAAAGCACTTGAAAATTATAAAAATGATGTAGAATTAGGCACGTTTCCTGCTCAAGAGAATTGGTTTTCAATGGATGATAATGAGTTTAAAAAATTACGAGAACGAATTGGTAGCTAAAAAGAAAATTATCAAGAAAAAGAATCATCCTTCATTAGATATTGTAGGTTCTTATGGTGTTGAACTCTCTGAGAAAAAAATTGTTCTTTGTGTTGCAGGAAGTGTTGCAGCATACAAAGCAATTGAGTTAGCAAGATTACTAATGAGACATGGTGCTGATGTGACCTGTGTTACAAGTGATGCAGTTACAAAACTAGTACAGCCGGATTATTTCAAGTGGGCAACTGGAAACGAAGTTATAACAAAATTAACAGGAGAATTAGAACATATCAAATTAGCAGATTATAATCAATCAGATCTTATCATAGTCTATCCAGCTACTGCAAATACACTTGGAAAATTAGCTAACGGTATTGATGATACACCAATATCAACAGTTCTTACAGTAGGATTTGGATCAAAGATTCCAATTTTGATGTGTCTTGCCATGCATGCAGCCATGTATGATAATGCAGCTGTAAAAAAGAATGTGGAATTTTTAAAAAATAAAATTGAATTCCTAACACCACAAATGATTGAAGGAAAAGCAAAAGCATCTGAACCAGAAGATGTTTTAGAGTATGTATTAAGAAAATTTGGATTTTCATCTATTTTAAAAAATAAAAAAGTGTTAATGACTGCGGGACCAACAATTGAGTATATTGATCCTATTCGTGTAATTACAAATCAAAGTTCAGGAAAAACTGGTGTATTGTTGGCTTCAGAATTAATTTCTTCAGGAGCTAAAGTCACATTAGTTTATGGTCATGGAATTGAAAAACCACCAAAGGGTGCAAAAATAATTAAAATTTCTACAAGTAAAGAAATGTTCGATGTTGTGAAAAAAGAGATGTGTAAAGAATTTGATATAGTAATAATGGCAGCTGCCATATCAGATTATACTCCAGAAAATCCTAGTAAAAATAAAATAAAAAGTATCAAAAATAAAATAAAAATTAGCCTCAAGAAAGCACCAAAAATCATTGATCAGATTAAAAAATATCAAAAAAACGTTTTTTTGGTTGGTTTCAAAGCAGAGACAAATCTTTCAAAAAATAAGTTAATTACACTATCTAGAAAGAAAATGAATGAATCAGCTGCAGATATGATCGTTGCAAACGATATAGGTTCAATTAGATATAGAAAAAATCCTGAAAGTAATGAAGTATTAGTCATAGATTCACATAAAGTAATTTCTTCAGGATGGATAAAAAAAGAAAAAATTGCTAAATTTATCAGAAAAGAAATAGAGCAACGACTAAAAACTTAAAATGAAAAAATCGGAAATTAGAAGACTTGTTGCAGAGTATAAAGAAATTAAATTAAAGGTAAAAAAAGTCCAAAATAAAAAAATATCAGAAAAATTAAAAGAAATTGAACATAAATATTTTCATGAAACAGGAAGAACTATTCAATCTGATTTCAAAGAGATTACATAAAATATATCATAAATTAACAAAGACATAGTGAAATTCAGTCATATAGAGTATAAGCAAAGGAATATGAAAATATGGAACGAAATAGCACCACGATACCATAAAAGATGGGCAAGTGTAAGTGAGGGTCCATTTCAGAGTACTTCCAAATTAGTTCAGCTAGTTAATGTGAGTAAAGGTAATAGTGTTTTAGATCTTGCATGTGGTACTGGAGTGGTCACAAAAAAAATTAGAGATAAAGTTGGAAATTCTGGATATGTTGTTGGAGCAGATGCCTCAGTTTCTGCAATTAAAATTGCAAAGAAATGGAATGGATTAAAATCTAATGTAGATTTTGTAAATATTGATGCTGAAAAATTTAGTTTTTCTCATGAATTTGATATAGTAACATGTCAGTATGCATTATTCTTTTTTCCTAATGCACTAAAAGCATTAAAAAACATTAGAAATAGCC
>SICY01000022.1 GCA_009697485.1 Nitrosarchaeum sp. | reverse complement strand
TTACTGAATCAGCATCTGGCAAAATAGGATTTATCAATCCAAAAAATAATGACATTTCGGAATTTATGCCTGAAAAGCCTCTTGCGTCACCAGAGGCCCTAGTTTTTGATGATAAAGGAAATTTATGGATTGCAGAACATACAGGTACAGCAATTACCAAATTCAATCCAATTCTTGAAACATTTGAGAGAATTCCAGTGCCAGATAAAGATGCATTACCTTATGGAATGTCATTTGATAAGTATGGAAATATTTGGATTCTACAACATTCTATAGATAAGATTGCTGTATATGATCCAGATAACAAAAATTTGATTGAGATTCAAATTCCAACTGTAACATCATTTGCACAATTTTCAACATCTGATAACAAAGATAATGTTTGGTTTGTGGAACAGCAAGGAAACAAATTGGCAATGATAAAGACTACAGAGATCCCCATATCAATATCTCAAATACCAAACACAGATAGTTTTCAACTAAAATATGCTGAAATTGTATCTCCGTTAATTGCAATGGGTATAATTGCAACATCATTATTTTTTGTCAAAAGTCTAAAAGATAAAAGAAGACTAAATGAATTAATTATGTCTGGATAATAGTCCAGCAGACTTTATTCCCATTGTACATGCAAATATCCCAATTGCAAATAATACAATTGTTCCTGCCGGTGTTATATCAAAAATATATGAGATTAATATTCCTGCAACTACAGAAAATATAGAAAAACTCATTGAGATTATTGCAGTTTGTTTAAAGCCCTTTCCATACATTATTGCAGTTACATTTGGAATTACAAATAGTGCAGAAATTAACAAAACACCAACTAGTTGAATTGAAGTTACAACAGTAATTCCTGCCATAAAGACAATAAGATAATTGATTTTTTCAACTGGAATGCCGCTAACTTTGGCTTGTTCTTCGTTGAATGTAGAGTAAAGAAGTTGGCGATAGAGTAAAAGAATTACAATTAGAATAATTCCTGTCAGAGATAAAATTAGAATTGTGTCATTAACGCTAACAAGTAAGATACTTCCAAAAAGAAAGCTGAAAATATCAAGAGTGAATCCTCCAGATAATCCAATAATTACAAGACCCACAGCAATTCCTGATGATAAAAGAACTGCTATCGAGGCATCTCCAGATATGTTGAATTTATCTTTAATTCGTGTCATAATTAGTGCACTAACTATTGAAACACCGTATGCAGTCCAAAGCGGATAGATTCCTGCCATCAAACCTAATGCAATTCCACCAAATGATGAGTGGGCAATAGCATCACCAAATAACGAATAGCGTCTTAAGACTAGGAAAAGACCCACTACTGAACATAAAATTGCAATTGCAATACCTGAAATAATTGCTCTGTGCATAAAACTAAAAGTAAAAATTTCAAAAGTCATTTCTAATGATGATGCATGTGTTCCTGCATCGAAGCTTCAGAATATTGTTTTACAAGCTCATCATTTTCAAAGAAATCATCAGATTCGCCATGAAAGAAAAGAGTTCTATTAAGACAAGCTACATGATTTGCTAATTTATTTACTGCGTCTAGATCATGTGAAGACCAAATTATTGTAATATTTTGTTTGGAGTTTAGTTCTTTTAAAATACTATAAAAAAGATCTATACTTTGTTGATCAATACCTGTAACAGGTTCATCTAAAATCAAAACTTTGGGATTGTTAACTAAGGCTTTTGCAATAAATACACGTTGTTGTTGTCCACCAGACAATTCACCTATTCTTCTTTCACTTAGCTCATGTATCCAAAGTTGTTGCAAAATTTCATCAATTTTATTTTCATCTGATTCTTTTTGTAATCCCATTTTAACAACGTCATTAACTGTTGCAGGAAAGTTTTTCTCAAAGATTGGTTTCTGTGGTACGTAACCAATCTCTTTAAGATAGTTTTTTGATTTTCTAATATCAGTGCCAAAAAATTTGATTGTACCTTTGTATTTTGTATTAAGACTAAGCATTGAAGCGAAAAGTGTGGATTTTCCTGCTCCATTAGGACCAATTATGCCTAAAAAGTCACCCTGGTTAACCGTGAAACTAACATCGTCTATAGCTTTTACATCTGGATATTCAATTGTAAGATGATCAATTTCAACTACCTTCAACATAATGCCTCCTTTAGATGATTTAGATTCTCAGTCATTCTAGAAATGTAAGTTCTATCATCACCAATTTCTAACGGAGATAAAACTAGTATGTTTCCTCCAATTTCATTTGCGATTACTTGAGAAGTTTTAGGATCAACCATTTCTTCAGTAAAAATAACTTTAAGATTAAGCTGTTTGGCTTTATTAATTACATTTTCTAAAGTCTTGGCCGTGGGTTCTGCATGTGATGCAGATGAGGAAATTATAGTGTGTTGGGTAAGATCATATTCATCTGCAAAATATGAAAAGGCATGATGAAATGCAATGAAGTCGTGATTACAACCAGATAATTCATTACGAATTTTTGAATCAAGTAAGTCTAATTCAGATATATAATTTGCAGCATTTTCTTGAAAATATTGTTGATTTTCAGGATCTGAATTAGAAAATGCATTTGCAATATTTTGGACTTGAATTTTTGCAAAAACTGGATTTAACCAAATGTGAGGATCTCCAGATTCATCAATATGTTCTTCATACACTAAAGATTCTTCATCCAAATTTTTTATAATAATTCCATTACTTGTATCAACTACCACACCCTGGTAATTCATTTCATTTAATTTATCAACCCAATTTTCAAATCCAATTCCATTAATTATGATAAGATCAGATTTTTGCATTTGTTGCACCTCTTTTATTGTTGGTTCCCAATCATGGGGTTCAACTCCAACTGGAACTAACAATTTTACATCAACTTTTTCTTTACCAATATTTTGTGAAAATTCACGTAGTGGGTAAAATGATGCCATAACCTGCAATTTTGATTCGTTTGTTTTCTTGAATTGGTTTGAATCACTTGAAAAAACAGCAAATGAGATTAGGGGAATTGTAATTACAATTGCAATTATTGCTAGTTTTACTTGGTTATTCACAGACAATTTTGATATATGTTATTAATAACTATATAAAATATTAATAACTTTAATTGCTAAACTTATAAGATAATTAATAACAATTAGCATTTATGCCAATAGTTTCAATTTCATTGAATCAAGAGATTTTATCAGAATTAGACAAGTTGCAAAAAACTATGGGCTTTTCAGGTAGGTCTGAAGCAATAAGGGCAGGAATCAGAACTTTTGTTTCAGAAGAAAAACAAAGATCTGAATTAACAGGCAACATTCATGCTATTCTTTTAGTTGTTCATAACGATGAGTTTGATCATGTTGTGTCTGGAATAAAACATAATTTTGAAGATCTGATTACAACACATCTCCACAGTAAAATAGAGGGAGCGAAGTGTATGGAATTATTTGTAATTGACGGTGATGCAGAAAGAGTATCAACTATTACAAAAGATTTTCAAGTAAATAAAAACATGGATACTGTAAAATTAGTAACATTATAGAATTAATTAGAAATTAGATTTTTTGAAAAACGATTTCTTGATGCCAAAACAACTACCAATAATGTAGAAAATAGGATCATAATTGTAATAGCACCAAATTCAGGAGCAACAACAATTCCAAAATCAGTTTCTTGACCTGTATTTCTGATGTTGTCAAATCTAATAATTGTAGGACCTGTTTGATCTTCGGCAAATTCATATCGTTCAAATTCCCCTCCAACTTGTGCCGTTCCAGTTGTTCTATGAATTTCCTTGCCATTTTGTATAATTACAAAAGTATAATCAGAATTACGCAGTGGTTCTCCAGTTTTACCGTCTCTGATTGTAAAGATAAAATTTGTATTTTTTCCAGGTGCAATTTCTATTGGATCCCATGAAAGATTTACTTGAAAGTCTTCACTTTTTGTGAATGCAGTTAATGGAAAGCCTGTAGTTTCAGATCTAGAAAGAGTAAAAGTAATTGTATTAGGTAATGGCTCTCCAGATTTTTGCAGTTGGTTCTTTATGAATCTGAGATGATCCTGCAACAAAACAAAATGAACTATTCTTTCATCATCTTCAGTGTAATCATCGATTGTAACTGATGCTTTAAACAAGTCAATTCCGTTTGCTTTACCTGTGTAACTTGGAGATAAAAATTCGGCAAAATTCTTAGGAAAATGTACTTCTTCATGCACTACTGGAATATGTGACATTTGTTTTTCACTCCAATCAAAAGGCATCTCAAATGTTACTTGTTTGGCAATAGGATCATACTCAAAATTAGAGATATTATCAAAGTATGATTTTATTTTAAACTGAACATCCTGATTTTGGGCGTCTTTTTGTAAAAATTTAGTGCTATCTGCAATACTCAGATCTGCATTATAAACACCAGAATTTTCAATTATGTTTGTTGGCTCATCAATTGTTCTTACCTCGATTTCAAAATTATATAATCCACCTGAATTGAAAATAGGGCCAGAAATCATTACTGGATTAGATTCTGTTCCATGCCATGCACCTAACAAAGAATCCTGCTCTCCATGAATTGTAATTTCACCTTCTTGTGTAGGATTTACTTTGATTGGAAGAACTCCATCAGGTGCAAAAAAATAGTTTCTAAATATCATTTTATTTTCATGAAATAAACCAATTAGAAATGTAACATTTTTTGCATTTTCTTTTGTCTCATCTTCAGTTGCTGTAATTGTAATTTGTTTTTCGCTGGTTTGCTCAAAAGATATTGGAAGTTCAACTGAAATCGAAATTTTCTTTCCTTGTACATCAACTGAACGGATAGTATCAATTCCTAATCCATGTCCATAAACGCTAGATACTGGAAATAGTAAAGATATAGCTATTGTAGCTATTACAAATATTCCAAATTTTGATAATAACAATATAGTTCTAGACATGTTGGGGTTATTTTACTGTCAGTAATTCTTGAACTTTTTGAATCAAATCATCCATGGTATTAGCTTCCAGTATTGGTTGTAATTCATTTGGATCTTTGGCTCCAAGTGCAGATAAAGAATAGACATAATCAATTGTAGGCATCTCTGTAGTAAGATAGTATTTTTCTAAAACCTGATCTAATGCATGGGGTTCAACAATTTGTGGTAATGTTTGTCTGACAATTTTATTTTTCCACATCTCTACTAGTTTTTCCCATTTGTCTAATGGTACATTGTCATCAATTTCAGGAATTAGTTCAACTTCTGCACGAATGTACATTTTTTCTCTAGTTCCTAATTTTTCATGTAATTCTGAAATGCTTTGGTGGCCTTCTACAGTATATGGATCATAATTAGAAGGCTGAGCCAATGACGGTGGAATTATTTTATTGATTTTGAATTTATTACGACCAACAGTCTCAATATGTAACTGCATTCCATCCAATTCAACATCTGTACATTTGGTTATCTTTGCAATCGTACCTACTGATTTTGGTGCAGTCCAACCACCAATCAAGTTATTTGCATCAATTAGACATACACCGAATTGACCATCACCTAACATACAATCATCAACTAATTGCTTGTATCGTGGTTCAAAAATTCTGAGCGGTAGTTCTTGTCTAGGAAATAATACTAAATCCAAAGGAAAAATGGGTAGAATTTTTGTTTGTGTCAAACTGTTGTTATTTGATATGTCTCTAGATATATGGAATACGCAATCAATTTTAATGAAAAATCAGATTTTAAAATTTAGAATCCATTTTCGTTGAGAATTAATCCCAATAATGCAGCTCGTGTATGCTTTCCATATTCAGCTTGCTCAAAATATTTTGCATTTTTTGTATTATCAACATCAGTTGAAATTTCATCTAGTCTAGGTAACGGATGTAAAATAATAGAATCGTCTTTCATCTTTTGTAACAAATCCAGTCCCACAACGTAACTTCCTTTTACCTTGAGATATTCTTCCTCATCAGGAAATCTTTCTTTTTGGATTCGTGTTACATAAAGAACATCAAGATCATCGATGTATTCTTCAATGTTAGTAGATTCGGTAAAAGACAATCTCTTTTTTATTTCATAAACAGAATCAGATCTAATTCTTAATGATTCAGGAGAAATTAAATGTACATCAACATCGTAATTTCCAAGACCATAGAGAAGAGAGTAAACTGTTCGTCCATATTTTAGATCACCTATGATTCCTATTTTGAGACCATCAATCTTTTTCTTTTCTTTTCTTATTGTAAACAAATCTTGTATGGCTTGTGTTGGATGCTCTTCGGTACCACTTCCAGCATTGATAACTGGTTTTGAAGAAACTTCAGCTGCAAATCTACTTGAACCATCAAGAGGATGTCGTAATACAAGTACATCAGAATAAATCGACATTATTCTCACAGTATCTGCAAGACTTTCACCTTTTTGAGCAGATGATGATGAAATGTTGGAAATTCCTAGAGAATTACCGCCAACTGATGCCATCGCAGCATCAAAACTAAGACGAGTTCTAGTACTTGGCTCATAAAATAGATAACCCAGTGTATTTCCTTTACAAATCTCTCTTCTTTCTACGGGGTTAAGTTTCATTATTTTGTCAGTAGATGTAAAGATTTGCTCAAGTTGAGTTTTGTTAAACTCCTTGATAGAAATTATGTCTTTTTTATAGAACTCGTTCATTCTTTCAATGATATATACAGGTGACTATACAAAGTATTCTGATGCAAGAGTCCGAACTTATGGTTCGACGAATTAAAGAAGGTACTGTGTTGGACCACATTGACGAGGGAAAAGGTCTTCAGGTTCTAAATGCCTTAAGAATTGATGGAAAGGATGGAAGTCTCATAACTATTGCTCTTAACGTACCTAGCGGAAAATTTAAGAAAAAAGATATCATCAAAGTAGAAAACAAATTTCTAAAAGATGACGATACAAACAAACTTGCAGTAATTGCTCCAAAGGCAACTATCAATATTATCAAAGACTACAAACTAATTGAAAAAAGAAGAGTTGCACTTCCAAATGAAATAGACAGAATTTTCCGTTGTTCAAATCCAGATTGCATTACTAACAGCACTGAACATATTGAATCAGTGATGGATGTAATTGACAAGGAAGGAAGAGTACTCAAATGTAGATACTGTGCAAGAGTATTAGATGTTAACAAACTAAAATATAATTAAATTAAAAATTTGAAAAAATGTATCTTTAGTGTTTACTGTCCCAAGATGATAAACATCATGACTATACCATAGATAGCAATTGATTCAACCATACCTATGAATATGAACACTTTTGATTGCAGAGCTGGGTTCTCACTAATTACTGCAAGACCTGCTGCACCTACTTGACCCAAACCGACACCAGCACCACCTGCAGCTAAACCAAAAGCTAAACCGGCACCGATTAGTTTTGAGCCATCACTTGAGCCTCCACTTGAATCTTCTTGAGCATAAGCAACATCTGTCACACCAGCAATTAGAAATGCAATTGCTGTTACAGATAATAATAAAACAAGAGGTTTCATCTATTTTTATTCCGTCATAATTCCATATTTAAATCATGATACGCTGTGAATCAAATTAGATCTAATGTTTTCTTTTTAAATGATTTCAAATTATTTTTAATTGATTTAGCAGAATTTTCATGATCTTGTTCTAATATCTTCTTGGAATTTTCAACTAATTTTTTGATTTCTTCTTTTGTCATTATTTCCTACTTTCCATCTTAGCTTTCACTTTTTTTAACTTTGCGAATTCTTCTCTTTCTCTTTCTTCAAGAGTTGCAAGAATGAATCGTATTTTTTGTTGATATTGTGGAATAATGACATTTTCTAGTGCGTTTAGTAACTTTTGTGTTTTTTCAAGGGCTTTTGCAAGGCTAAAAATGGAATTTTCATATTCTGCCGCCTTGCAAATTTTTGGGAGTAATTCTTTGATCTGTTTTGCTGCTCTATCTATAGAGGAATTGGTATCAGCAAAACCATATGGCATTGATTTTGTATCTTTTTCAGTAACTGTAAGTGTTGGAATTTTAACATCCACAACTCTTCGTATATGTACATCAACTTGCATTACAGGCGGTGTGGATTCAGCAACAGAATCAACCGTATTAGTTCCTAATGCAAGATATGCCTCATTGACTGATTTGTAAATATCTTGTAATGGATCCCAAATTCCACCTCTTGCTTTAGATGCTTCTTCAATCATTTCTTCAATATTTTTTAAAATAACTTTACGTTTATCATCTAAAATTTTCTGAACCATTTTAGCAACTTGGCTAGATTTTTTGTATTTTAGAAGTTCAATTTTTGTTGCAGCTACATTCTGTCCAAATGACATGCTACTAGTTTTCCTGATAGTATTGGTCTACGTATTTGTCTTTAATCTTAGTAATTTCATTCTTTGGAAGTTTTGAAACAATTTTCCATAGTATAGTAAGAGTTTCTTCTATGGTTCTATTTTCATCAGTTGCCTGTGTAAGAAATTCTTTTTCAAATACATCGCCTACATCCATGTATTTCAAGTCAATATCTGTTAATCCTGCTTTACCTACAATGCCAGCTAGTGCTCTTACTTCTTGTGCTCTAGAGTATGCATCATAAACTTGATTTGAGATTTCACTGTGATCTTCTCTTGTACTGCCTGCACCAATACCATCTTTCATTAATCTGCTAAGACTCATCAAAATATTAATTGGTGGATAAACACCTTGTCGAAACAAATCTCGTCCAAGTACAACTTGACCTTCTGTAATGTATCCAGTAAGATCAGGAATTGGATGAGTAATATCATCAGACGGCATTGATAAAATTGGAACTTGGGTGACACTGCCTTTTCTTCCATTTAATTTTCCTGCTCTTTCATAAATTGTTGAAAGATCAGTGTAAAGATAACCTGGATAACCTTTTCTTCCAGGTACTTCTTCTCTTGCTGCACTGATTTCTCTTAGTGCTTCTGCATAATTTGTCATATCAGTTAGTATTACAAGAACATGCATTCCAAGATCAAATGCCAAATATTCTGCAACGG
>SICY01000021.1 GCA_009697485.1 Nitrosarchaeum sp. | reverse complement strand
AGCGTCAAATCAAAGTGGAATTGACAGACTTGAATAAAGAGATGGGAATAGAAATTTCAATTCCTGATCCTCTAAAAAGACAAGTTCCATCTAGAAGATATGGTGGTGGAAGTTCATCAAGATCTGGCGGATATTCTAGAGGTCGTTCTGGTGGATATGGAAGATCTGGTGGATATGGAAGATCCGGTGGATATGGAGGATCTAGCAGAGGAGATGCAAGAGATGACAGAAGTGGCGGAAGAAAAAAGTATGGAGACCGTGGCGGCAGGAATAGCTATGGTGGACGTAGTAAATGGTAATAGATGTAAAACTTAAAGACAAGTATCAGAACAATTATTCGAAGAAAAAATAATGCATGATGGGTTTGTTTTATTAAATTGTGACCTTGGCTCAGAAGAATACATTGTAGAAGAATTAAGACAAATGCCTAATGTCAAAAATGCATATCTTACGTTTGGTGCATATGATGTAATTGCAGAGATAAATACAGAAGACCAGAAGGCATTTGACAAAGCAGTTGCAGGAATTAGAAAATTATCAAGAGTAGTTAGCACAATGACACTAAGTGTCATAAACTCCGAATAATTGTTATAGGAGATAACTCAAATTTAATTCAAAAATGGAAAAAATAGACTATGAGGGAATTGTTTGGGTAATTAATCACAATAATCCAGAGCCACTAGTAGAACATGCCCTGCATACATTGGAAATGCATGGAGTAAAAAAGGAAGATACCCAATTAACAGATGCCCCAGAGAACGTCAAAGTGGGAGCAATCGTAGTTGAGATTTGGCCATATCATCTTGATGTTGGAAAGGTGAGAACTATTCGTAATGAATCATTTATCAGCGGTACTGTTATGACAATTGAGCTAAAGTTAGATGCAGAAGGTAACTATACAGATTAGTTTTGAAAAAATCAAAGAAACAAAATATCATCATTGTCTCCATTGCAATTATTATCATAGGAGCAATAGCAGGCTACAATTATTCAGTAGATCAAACTAAACAAAAAGGATTCAAGTTTGGGAACGAACTTCAGCAAATTCAAGAAGAGGTTAAGCAGTTGCAAACAGAATTTAATTCAAAAATCACACAGTGGGAAGAAGGGGACTTGAGTCAACAGGAATTAGCAGAATATTCAAAGAATCATATTGAAAAACTGCAAAATATAATTTTAAAATATGATGATTTAATCCCACCAAAACAATTTGCACCGTCAGTAGAATTATTCAAGCTTTCAACACAGGCACAATTAGACAGTGACAAGGAATTCATAGAATGGATAAAAACAAATGATGATTCTCACAATATTAGATCAGATTCATTATTACAAGAATCATTTGAGTATGAAATGATGGCTTTGGGAGAATTCAATGCAGCAAAATCAGGATTAAGATAGACATTAGACATAATTATAACAAATTTAATTTCTGCAATAAATCCAATATTGGTGAAAGTTCTTTTAGAATTTCTGTTTTATCTAAGGAAATGGATTCGGAAAATTTAATTGGAAATGTAATTGTAAGCATGTCTTGATCAGTGTGAGATATTCTAATAGAATGAACAGTATTGTTGGTTTTTGCAATAAAATCTTTCCATTTTTTTAGGTGTTCTCCAACACGATTTACGTGGTTCTCTAATTCATCAATATCAATATCCAAATCAGAATCAAATAATCCAAATTTAACAAGCGGAATCATGACAAGCCCACCTGGAATTTTATCATGATTTTTTAGCATTTGCAAAATAATTTCTGCCGAATTTTCTTTTGGAAATATATCGCCATAATCAGGATCAAAGTATCCAGCTACAAGTTTATTAGAATCAAATATTCGAAAATACTCATCATCTAGATCTAATTTCCACAATAACTAGGCAATATAGGATAAATAAATAAACAATCTACCAGAGTTAAATAAACAAGGACAAGAAGAAAAACATGGCAATCTCCAAAGAAAACAAAGAGTTCATTGATAATTTGATTGATTACTATATCAGTGAATCAGAGGCATATAGGCAAATTGCAGAAAACTTTGCTCCAGAAGTAGAGTCAATTCCAGACACAGCATTTGGAATTATTACAGGATGCGTATATTCTGGATTTTTACAGGCTTATCAAAACCAACAACAACCCCCAGGATTAGAAGATATCAGAGAATTTAATCAAATTCTAAAGGACCGTGCACCATTAATCAAAAAGGCGATTCTTGAACCCATCAAACAATAAAGACGGTTAAAATTATCTAAAACACAGAATTGTTAGTCAATGTTGTACAAAAATAGTTAGAGTTTAATTTGATTTTATTGTATCAAAAGACATGAAGATAGATGGAAGTAAAGTTATCTTTGGTTTAGGAGTAGCATCTGCTGTAGCAATGGCAGTAATAGTACTCTATTTTGCAATACGTTGATAAATCAACAAGTGCAATGAATGGCATTGTCAGCTACAGATGAATTCAAAATTACACAAATAGTAGACAACGGTCAAATGGTGCAATTAACATTAATTGAGAATGTGTCAACTGAGCCAATATCACAAAAACAGATGATTCTTGAAAATGTTTCAAAAAAACTAGATGCCGAAACTAAAGAACAAGTCATGCCATTATTAGAGGCAATTTTACAAGCTCAGCCAACAGTAAATATCAGAAGCTATCAGCAAACCCAAATTACAATTGCAATGCCAAGATCAAGATATGAAAATATGGGCAGACCGCAAGTTGGAAATATTATTGGAATAAACCTGAAAAAACTCTAAAGATTGGAATCTATTTCAGCAATAGAGCCTAAAGGTAATGAACAGGTAAAATCTTTACAAACAAAAACAAAAGTCTTGTCGCTAAAAATTTTACCAGCAAAAAATGGAAATTTCGCAAGGTTTTCTAGTTGAGTTTTATTGTGTATTGTCACCAAAATTGATTCAGGTAAGAATTTACCAGAAAGAAACTTGCAAATTTCAGAATTTTCAGGATTAATAATTGTGATTTCAGTGGGCTTTTGCAAGTAAGTGTAAATTGTATTTAGCAAATATCCAAATCCAAATGGGTTTTCTGCTGCAATTTGTGCCTGAGATTCCATGATTTGAGTTGCAATTTTTAGGAATTTTTCTTCTTGGGTTAGATGGAATAATCTAAGTATTACAAGACACGAAACAGAATTGCCAGAGGGTAACGATAAATCATAGTTGCTCTTTGGCCTGATGATCAATTTTTCATGATTGTCAGATGTCATAAAAAAGCTGCTGGTTTCAGAATCCCAAAAGTGGTCAACTAGATAATATCCTAGTTTTAAGGCCAAATCCAGATATTTTGATTCAGGTTCAATCTCAAATACATCAAGTAGTGCATTTGCAAAATAAGAATAATCTTCCAAATATCCATTTATTTTTGCAGTGTTATTTTTGTAAGTTCGTAGTAATTTGTCACCAGAGAGAAGATTTTTTTCAATAAAAAATACACAGTTTTTTGCTGCATCCAAGTATTTGGTTTCACCAGTCACATGGTATCCTTTAGCAAACGCTGTGATCATCAAAGAATTCCAAGATGAGAGAATCTTGTCATCTAATCCAGGAGCAACTCTTTTGGAGCGAACATTCAATAATTTTTCAGAACATCTTGCAAGAATTTCACGGATTTTATCTTCAGATATGCCAAAATGAAATGCAACCGCAGATATGTTGATGTTATTGCACAAAATACTATTACCCTCCCAATTTCCACCATCAGTCACATCATAGTATAGACAAAATAGATCAGTATCATCTCCAAGAATCTCTTTGATTTCACTTTTCTTCCATACATAGAATTTTCCTTCCACACCTTCTGAATCGGCATCATATGCAGAAAAAAATCCGCCATCACTTGATGTCATTTCGCGTAAGACATAATCTAGTGTTTTATGTAGAATTTCAAGATAGAAAGGATCTTTTGTAATTTGAAATGCCTCAGCATAATTTACAGGAATTAAGGCATTATCATAAAGCATCTTTTCAAAATGAGGTACAAGCCACCTAGCATCTGTGGAATATCTATGAAATCCACCACCAATCTGGTCAAATATGCCGCCTTTAGCCATTTTATTTAGGGTTTTAAGCGCAAATTCATTAAATTTTGAAAGCCCAGTAAGTTTTGCATACCGAAACAAAAATGATACATTGGCAGCATTTGGAAATTTTGGCGCAGACCCAAATCCACCATATGATGAGTCGCCAAGTTGAAATAAATTCATAGCTGCTTCATCTAAAATAGTTCTTTCTAGTTTTGATGGAACTTTTATCGTCTCTGTTTTTTGTAATGCCACAAGAAAATCATCAGCTGCTTTTTCAATATCTTTTGGTTTTTCTTTCCAAGCTTGTGCTAATTGTCTAGAAATACTTCCAAACCCAGGACGACCATAAGAATCCAAAACAGGAAAATATGTTCCAACATAGAATGGTTTTTGATCAGGGGTCAGAAAAATACTCAAAGGCCATCCACCCTGTCCTGTTGCTATTTGGCAAACTTTTTGATAAATATCATCAAGGTCAGGTCGTTCTTCTCTGTCGACTTTGATGTTTACAAAATTTTCATTTATGAATTTGGCAACTTCTTCATTTTCAAATGACTCGTGTGCCATCACGTGGCACCAATGACAAGCGCTGTATCCAACACTAAGAAAGATTGGCTTGTTTTCATCTTTTGCCTTTTTCAGAGATTCGTCATTCCAAGCGTACCAGTTAACAGGATTATGTGCATGTTGAAGTAAGTATGGACTGGTTTCATTTATCAGACTATTTTCTGCCACAATAAATCACATCTGTATTGGTATTTGTACCTAATTGGCATAATCTAGTAAAAGATTCCTTTACCTTCTTCTAACTCATAAATTCGGAGATTGGTTTTGGCTAATAGTTTGACTTTTGATTTATGTGCTTTTTTGTCATGACTGTAATCTTTTTTCTCTACTAATTCTTGCAATCGTTTTAATTGTTCTAGTGAAAGTTTTTTGAATTCATTTTTTGAGCTTGAAACGAGTTGGAGCAGAGTTATTCGTTCACGATCCTCAACAGAGAGATCTTTAGACATGTATTGCTATGAAATTAGGATCTTTATTTTCCTAATGAACGAATCTTAAAATTTCGTGCTGAAAATAGGCAAATATGAAAAAAATGCGAGCCATGGTACTGTCTGAATGTGCTCTAATTGAGACTAGACCGTTAAAATTAACCGAAATTGACAGACATGAAATCAAAAAACCAGACGAGATTTTATTAAAAATTGAAGCTTGTGGAGTTTGTCACTCGCAACTGCATGGAATTGAGGGAGATTGGAAAGATATTGGAATTCCACCAACTTTGCCTACAGTTCCAGGTCATGAGGTAGTAGGAAAAATTGTTGAAATCGGCAGTAATGTTACCAAATTCAAAATTGGGGACAGAGCAGGGATAACACCATTACTTGAGGCTTGTAAAGTATGTCAGTATTGTAAAGAAGGAAAAGAACAACTTTGTGAATCATCAATAATTACAGGAGAGTCACTCAAAGGAGGATATGCAGAATACATTACAGTATCAGAAGATTTTGCAACAAAAATTCCGGAAAGCATGAAATCAGAATATGCAGCACCATTGTTCTGTGCAGGAATTACAGCATACAAGGCAGTAAAAGCTGCAGAGCCGCAATTACACAAAAAAATTGGCATATTTGGAATTGGTGGAGTTGGTCATATGGCAGTACAGTTTGCAAAAGTAGAAGGATGTGATGTTATTGCATTTTCACGTAGTAAAAATCATCTGGATGTTGCAAAGAGATTAGGGGCAATAGACACTATGACTTTTTCTGAAAATCAAGAATTTCTAGATGAACTAAAAAAAAGACATGGAATGTTAGATGCTGCGATCGTTTTTGCTCCAGCAGATATAGTAACCGATGTTGCAATCAAATCAGTAAAGAGAGGAGGATTAATTGTAATTGCGACAGTTGGTAAAAATCCAACATTTTTTGCATTTGATGAAAAGACAATTCGTGGAACTGTAATTGGGTCAACAAAAGATATGGAACAAGTAATCAAAATATGCGATGAAAAAAAATTCACAGTAATAACAGAGACATATCCGTTAGAAAAAGCAAACGAAGTGCTCAAAAAACTAAAAGATTCTCAAATTCAAGCGAGAGCTGTATTGATACCATAACCAAATGATGATGTGCTTTTTATCACATAATATGAAACTAAATCAAACAAGTTTAGGAAGCAAAAACAAGGTAAAATAGCAAAAAGGGTAAAAATGTCTATATAGATTATGTAGATACTATAGGATTACAAGAAAACATTACGATTTGATTATACAATAATGTTACAAAGAGAACTCATGACAAACATACCAAAACTACTAGATGTGGAGGATTCTATCGAGGGCGAGTTGGAATACGACGACGATGGAGTCTATTATGGCGAGTAAACCATAGATTTCGTATCTCGTGTTTTAGAAAAACCAGAATCTAACTAATTAATTCATCAAGAATATTTTCTGAATACTATTTCCAGTTCTACAATTTTCATCTCATGATAAAATTCTTCAACATGAATCTCTTTATCATGTCCAATAGTTTTGGAGTTAAAACCAAAGCGAAGATTTCATTTCTTGGATTGAATATTTGCACTACTACCAGATATGTATTTTCTATATGTCATAGCAACTTGGGGCTGGATAGAACAAAAATCTAAATTAATTTGGTTTTCCCTTTAACATAAAAAATGATCTGATTCTGCACAATATGATATAATTGAAAATCACGTATTACAAAAATCACGTAATTCTTTCTATTAAATCAAATCCCTCATCTAGTGTAGGTATGTTAAAGGAGTTGATTTGTTCAAATATCATCTCTTTTGGTATGAATTTTCCAGTTTTCTTTTCCCTGTTCTTTAATCTCTCAAATATTGTGTTTTTAGATAATTCAAAACTCACTGCAAATAATTCCAAATGTTTTCCATTCTCTATTGCAAATGTCTTTAATTCGTTAATTAATGAAATTCTAATGTTGCGTTTTAAGTGGGTTCTGTCTATTACAAAGTCCTGATCATTTAAAATGCATTTGTGAATTTTTTCAAAGAATTTGGTTGTAATGTAATCGAATTTTTTTTTATTTTGAATGTAGTTAAATGCCTCAGTGTAGGAAATGCCCATTTTTGCTGCTAATTGTTCAATTATGGAGTCGGTGGAACAAACAATGTATTCCTTGTGAGAATTAACCCATGTGCTTTTGCCAGAGCCTGAAACTCCGACCATGATTATTCCTTTCATAGTTTAACATGAATTTTGACAATTATTTGAGTATCCCCCAATACTACAAAATACAAGATTAGAACTAAATTATGTCAATTTTGATTTAAAAAGCAATTTTACAATAGTTTAAGTACAACACGATTTCATCAGGTTTTAGAAAGATATGCCATTTGATGGACCAAGAGAAATGTTCACCGCAACATGTGGTGACTGTGGGAATGAATGTCAAATACCATTCAAGCCAAAAGACGACAGACCTGTTTATTGCAGAGAATGTTTCCAAAAGCATAAACCACAAGAACGCAGCGGTGGCTCTAGATTTGGAGGTAGATCGAGTTATGGTAGAGGATCAAGCGACAGAGGTTCGAGTTATGGTAGAGGATCAAGCGACAGAGGTTCCAGGTTTAGTAGAGACGATAGACCAAGAGAAATGTTCACCGCAACATGTGGTGACTGTGGAAATGAATGTCAAATACCATTCAAGCCAAAAGACGACAGACCTGTTTATTGCAGAGAATGTTTCCAAAATCACAGACAAAGCTAGTAAATTGTTTTGAGTAACTCTCAAAACTACGCAATTTTATCAAAACAAAGACTTAGAATCAATCATCAGTACCAAATATCATTGAATGCTACACCGTCAAGAGATAAAATAAAAATCGGGGTTATGGTACAACTAGTACAAAAACAAGATCAACGTACAGGAAATTTGACTGAAGGTATAGTCAAGAGAATTCTTACTTCTAGTAATTTTCATCCTCATGGGATTAAAGTCGAATTGGACAATGGAAAAATAGGACGTGTACAAAACATAATAACACAATACACAAATGAAGACAGATAATCAATTACAATCTTTTAGTTGCAGTGTTTGAATTGTAACTTGTTTACTGGCTTAAATAACGGAGTGACAAAATTGTTTCTATGAATTGTAAACGATGCCATCATACTAGTGAAGCCCATATCCCATCAAAGGATAGTAAATCGTTAATGAAAGTCGGCAAATGTGAGATTCCCAATTGTACTTGTCAGCAATATCTAGACCCAATTCAAGAAATAGACGAAGACCTAATGTAACTATAATTCATATACCAAATTCTTTTGAGATAATTTATGAACAAACATGCACCAGCTGATGAAATGAGAAAAGAATTAGACAATCTTTTGTCCAAACTCAATGCAATGGAAATTATCGCATCGGATGAATTTCAAAAAGGTTCAGTCAAAGTGCTAAGAGCACTAGTAGAAGGGCAAATTCATTCAATTAATGAATTTGAGCATTTGAAAAAAGCAATAGATTTGCTTACATTGGAATTATTTAAGATTCAAGATAAAATCAAGAATTAAGTCTAGTGTCACTCAAACCACATTCAATGCAACGAATAATTGTTGTAGTTTCAAGCACTTTGTCGACTTTCATCTCAGAACCACAGCAAGGGCAAGGTGTTTTAGATGTATTTTGTAAATCCGGCTTAGAGCGGATTTTATAGTCAGGTTTAACATCGTAGTTGATTCCGAGATTACAGATTGGACGATAATGAACAAGTATTTTATCTAGGATTTTTTTTCGCTCGTCGTTTCCAGATTCAAATAGCGGTAAAATGGCAAGATACAGAGATTTCTCAGAGCCAGACTTTTCAGTCCAACATTTGAAACTAGAATTACTAGTGAAAAATTTCTCATCAGAAGTCTGTTCGCAATCACCAGCATAAATTATGTTAAAAGAGTCTTTTTGACGAGACATTATCAAGTATACTACTTTTTCCATTGACGGTCCCCATTCTTGAAGTTTGATGGGACCTAGGAATTCATATTGGAGAATTTGGATACTCAATGAATACAGGTATGATTACTGGCTTTTGTTTTTTTGTTTTTTTTTTT
>SICY01000020.1 GCA_009697485.1 Nitrosarchaeum sp. | reverse complement strand
CATCTTTCAGTTTTAATGGTAAAATTACAAAATCAAATTGTTTTGAAGATATTTTATTTAAATTTGATAGGTTTTCAACTATCAAGACATTATTTTTTGCAAGTATTTTATGAACACTGAAAGTTTTATCTTTTCCTAAATCTATGCTAGGGGAATCAATTCCAACTAAATTGATCTCTTTTGATACAAGATATGTAGCAGCTGATTCAGATAGACCGGGATTATTAATAAAATAATAATTACTATTCAAATTTTTTTGCCATTCAGTATGAAATATTATTGATGCGTGATTTGGGATATTACCATTTTTTCTTTCAAATAAAACCAAGTCATTTTTGGTAATTGCTTGATTTTTCCCTTTTTTTATTTTTATTAATATAGCATTTCCTAGTAACCTATCAAGAGGTATTTGGTGTATTTTTGCTCCATTTTTTACAAAATGATATGGTGCATCAAGATGAGTTCCAGTATGTGAACTAAGAAATAATAATTCAAGATTGTATCCGTCTTCTTTTAGTGTTGACCAAAGAATGAATTGTGTTTTTGGGGAACCAGGAAAAGTAGGAATCGATTGTGATATTGTCAATGTAAGATCTACTAGTTTCACATCAATTAATTCTGATGGGGATTAATCAGTTTTTGAGATCTATGAAAGGTTAAATAGTGTTTTATGAAAATCTGCAATATGCCTACAGCATATGTTTTATTGAATTCTGATCTAGGATCTGATGAATCAATAATAGCAGATACCAAACGTATTCTTTCAAACGAGGGAGTAGATTATGAGGTTCAAGGAGTTTATGGAGTATATGATATAGTCTTAAAATTATCATCTAAAGATGCTGAAAAATTACGAACAATTATCACAAACAAAGTTAGAAAAATTGGTAAAATACAATCAACCCTAACAATGATGGTAATAGAAGAACAGGAAAATGTATAGATTTTTCATTGTTTCAATGCTTTGTAAAGGCATTAAAGATACAGAAGCATTATTTAGATAAATTTTACCAGAATTAGGAAAATCTTCCAATATATCTTTTGAAACCAAATTCGTTATTATATCTGTTAGATACTAAAGTGGTGTTGGATAAAAATCCTGAACAGATTTTAGATGAGGATTTAATATATGTACGAAAAGAATTTTCAAACAAAAATCCAAACATAATTTTATGTTCTGAGCCTTTTCTTAAAGCTGAATTTCTAAATGAATTAATTGATTCTATTAACTACCCAGTAATTTTTTTAGATTTTGATTTACTTTATAGTGGTTATATCGTTTCGGAAATGATTAAAAAAAATGACAAAGTGGAGATTTATCGTCCAAGTAAGGTAGATTTGAAAAAAACCATATCTGAAATAGCAAAAAGAATATCGATTGAGAAATTCTTAGTTGTAATTGATTCGTTTAATGGTTTTTACAGCATATTTGATGAGAAAGAATCTGGGAGATTCATTAATGCGTCATTAATGTTACTTTCATCTATTGGAATAGAGAGTGGTTCTTCAGTGATAATTACTGCTATGACACGAAAAAACGATAACGGTGAATGGATTCTTTCTCCGGGAGGTAGGCATATTAGTGATTCAAAAAAATCTGGAATATATCATCTTAAAAGAATTGGTAATAGTTTGATGCTTAATTCATTAAATCAAGTTGGAACTACTGAAAAAATGTTCAAAATTAATCATTCAAATTTATGAGATATTTTGAAAAAGCGATCAAAGTTTTAAACGGTGTTATAAAATCTGAAACGCCGTTATAATTGTCATTTTTTGGGCAAATTATATTAAGATCAAAAGATAAAAAAATTTTGTTATGCCAGTAGGAATTATTCCAGACATCAGCGAACAAATGTGTATTGGATGCGCACTATGTGTAGAAATCTGTACAACATTAGGACCAGATGTACTTAGAGTAAAACCAGTCGAAGGCTGGAAGAGAGGTAAGGCATTTGTCTTCTACCCAGAAAGATGTATCTCTGATGGAGCATGCATCGGTGTTTGCCCAACAAAGGCAATCTTTTGGATGAGACCGATGGACTTTACTGTTGGACAACCAGTTCCACTCTACAAGAACTCAGTCTTCGTCAAAGGTTGGACCGAATTAATCGATTAGATTAGGTCATCATTTTTAATTTCTTTTTATTATTTTAGATTTTAATGTCTACCATATTTTGTCTCAGAAATATTTAGTTTCTGGAAAAACCAAATTTGGAAGCCCATCTAACATTTTGATTTTTTGTGGACTTTGATAAATTGTCTAGCATTTCATATGTAATTGTAAATCCATTACCCACCATTGTAGCATCTTTATCATATTCATTCTTGTTAGGCACTAATTCATCTGCTAAATCCTTAATTTTTTTGGTTTTTATATCAAATAATCTAATTTCTTTACCATTTTCAAGTTTGATAATTGCATCATTACTAAGACTTTGAATTGAGAAATTTTCAAAAAATCTTATCATGCCGTTTTTTTTTAATTTAATTATAGTGTTATAGGTAATTTGACTTCCATACAATAAAATTTCTCGTGCATTAATTTGAACATCATCTTCCAGATTAAGAATCATAATAGAATCAGCATCAAGAGAAACTGTATTGATAATATTTTCAGCAATAATTTTTCCTTTTGGTGCTGATATATGAGTTCGTTGTTCTTGAACTTCATAAATTCCAATTCTCCCTTCTGGATCTTCAATTTTGTATTTTCTACCAAAAATATTTCCAACTACAACATTACCATTATCCACAATTATTCTAGCTCCATTCTCAATTTTATATTTATTTTCCAATGGATTAATAAATTTGAAATCACCTTTTGTAAGATGAATATTTGTTCTAAATTCTTCAGTCCAAGAGGGACTTGTGATATTTCCCTGCATAATAATAGAGTCATCATAAGTTAAACTACCTGCCATAAAATTTCCTTTAATTGAAAGTGTGCCATTAGCTTTTCTTTCAAGTTCAATTTCTCCAAGAGTTTTTGAACCAAATAATCTAGTGTCAGTTAAATTTGTTCTAATCAAATCTGCTGCCCATTCTTCAGCTATTTGCATTTCTTTGGATAATTCTTGGCCTAAAATTCGATTTTTTCTCCGGATAGTCTCTTCTGAATCACTTGAATAAACTCTAGATTTTCTGATTTTTTCTAAATCTGTTTCAGGATATTTTTTGCCGATTTTGAGATCTTCGTATGCTTGTTTGATTTTAATGAATTGATCATTTTCACCTCCTCTATCAGAATGGTATCTAAGTGCCAATCGTCTAAACGCATTACGAATTTCTTTCTCAGTTGAACCTTCAATAATTCCTAATATGTCATAGTTGTTTTCTACCATATTTCTCTCAGTTTTCGGTTATTCTTTTCATATTTCCTATACTTTTAGTTTATCACAATACAAAATATCAATAATGCTCATTAGTGAGTCTATCAGATCTTTTATAAATTTAGTAAAACCAGCAGTGGTGCAGATCACAAAAATCATGATCTATACTACCCTCAAAATTTAAGAACCCCTTCTTTGTCGTTGAATTATTGACAAAATTTACTGTTATATCTGGAAGTTCATCTAAAGATCTTGCAAAAAAATTGGCAAAAAGATTAGGAGCAAATTTATTAAAATCTCAGTTAAGGGTTTTCCCAGATGGTGAAAATAAAATTACACTTGAAGGAAAACTTCAAAAAAACAAAATCATTGTCATTCAATCAACATATCCACCTGTAGATGAAAATCTTATTCAGACATTATCAATAATTTCAAAAGCAAAAGAATACGGAACTGAAATAATTGCAGTAATACCATATATGGGATATGCTCGTCAAGACAGAGAATTCTTACCAGGCGAAGTAATAACAATGAAAGTCATTGCCAATTTATTCAAAAGTGTAGGAACATCTAGAATTATTGTTGTGGATATTCATAGTATGATCGGTTTAAAGTATTTTAATATAAAATCAAAGAATGTAACTGCAATACCAGATCTAGTAAAATATTTTTCAAAACTAAAATTGAAAAATCCTCTAGTTGTTTCTCCAGATCAAGGTGGAAAAGAGAGAGCAAAAGAATTTGCAAAGTTTTTGAATACAAAATACATATCTCTTGAAAAACAACGTGATCGTAAAACTGGAAAAGTAGAAATCAAAACTACAAATTTTAATGAAGTGATGGGCAGAGATTTGATTTTAGTTGATGACATGATCAGTACAGGTGGAAGTATCATCAAAGCTACAGAATTTCTTAAAAAACAGAAATGTGCGCGAGTATTTGTTGCTTGTACACATGCTCTACTTAGAAATGATGCTGAAAAGAAAATTAAAAAAGCAGGAGTTACAAAAATAATTAGTACAAATACAATTCCTGGAAAAACATCTTTGGTTGATGTTTCAGGTACAATTGCAAAGGCAATAATATAATGCCAGAGAGTTTTTTTGTTTTATCTAAAGATAATCTAGAAATTGCAATTGATGAAGTAATTTCAATTGCAAAAACATATGATAGGTTTGCAAAGGTGAAAATATTGTCAAATTTAGTAATAATACAATCAAAAACTAGCTGGGAACAAATTACAAAACGGGCAACTTTTGTGAAAATTTCTGGTCAAATTCTACGTAAAATGTCAGGATTGTTTTTAGACGATGAAAATTTTGAAGTTTTAAAAAATGCTAAAACTTTTGTTTGCAGGATAATTAATTTATCATCAAATCAATTCAATATATCTGAATTAGAAAGAGCAATGGGTGACATGATAACAAAATTTTCTAAAGCTCAAGTGTCTCTTGAAAATCCAGATATTACCATATATCTGATTTTTACTGGGCAGGAAAATTTTTTTGGATTTTCAAAAAAAGTTGAAAGCCAAAATAGACCAAAGAAAATTAAAAAATATCCACATGAATTGGATTGGAAGCTTACAAGAGCAATGATAAATTTAATTGGATTAAAAGAGGGTGAAACTGTTTGTGATCCATTTTGTGGTACTGGAACTACGTTGTTAGAAGCTGAATCAATGGGAATTCATGCAATTGGATTAGATTTTGATGAAAAAATGTATAATATTTCGAAAGAAAATTTAGATGTAAATGGGTACAAATCAAAAATAATCAAGGCAGATTTTAGTCAATTAATAAAGATGATAGATGAATTTGATGGAATTGTTACAGATCTACCTTATGGAACTGCATCTAAATCATCAGAAAATCCTGAAGAATTGATGAAAAAATTTGTATCAATCTTACCCAAACGTAAGAAAATAGCCATCATGTGTAAAAAAGGATTTGAAAAAAAATTGAAGATTAATCCAATAAAGAAATATGAAATCTATAGGCATAAAAGCTTGACAAGGACAATTTTGATAAAATGAAACTAGTATTTTTAGGAACTTCAGGTGCTCAACCTACTGAAAACAGAGGATTATCATGTATTTGTCTAGAAAGAGATGGTGAAATTATCATGTTTGATGCAGGAGAAGCAACACAGATTTCTTATATGAAATCAGGTTTAGGTTGGAATAAAAAAATGAAAATCTTTGTTACGCATCTTCATGGTGATCACTGTATTGGATTACTAGGACTACTTCAGACAATGACAATGCAACATAGAACTGAACCTTTAGAAATTTACGGACCTAATGGAATTGAAGAATTCATAGCTGCAAATATCAAAATACTAAACTTTGGATTATCATTTCCAGTCATGATTATAATAGTCAAAGAAGGAAAAATATTTGATTCAAAAATTTATTCAATATATGCTTGTAAAGCTAATCATTCAGTTATAACATATTCATATCTTTTTGAAGAAAAAGACAAGTCTGGTAGATTCAATCTAGAAAAAGCTAAGGCTTTAGAAATTCCCGAAGGTAAACTATGGAATCAATTACAAAATGGAATAGAAGTCAAAATTGGAGAAAGAACTATTATTCCAGAACAAGTGTTAGGAGAAAAAAGACCCGGTAAAAAAATTGGTATTTCAGGGGATACAATGCCAACCAAAGAATTAGAAAAATTCTTTGAAGGTTGTGATTATCTTGTGTTTGATTCAACATTTTTAGATGAGACCAAGGAGAAAGCAGAAGAAACATACCATTCAACAGCAAAGCAAGCAGCTATATTGAGTAAAAATGCAAAAGTAAAAAATTTAATTCTAACACATTTTTCAGCTAGATATAAAGATGAAACTAGACATTTAGAAGAAGCAAAACAAATTCATAATTCAGTTATCACGGCAAAAGATTTTCTAGAAATTGAGATAAAATAGACAAAAAATCTCTGATTATGGTTGAATTTTGTTATCTAATTTGACTAATTTCCAAGAATTAACCAATCTATGATTCTATCAATATTAGAAGAAGTTAGGATCACTTTGATTGGTCCTAATGGTGATTCTTCTGCTTCCTCACAGAGGGCAACAGTTCCAACAAATGCTGCTTGTTTGTTAAGATAAAACCAAGTAGACTCGTTTTCTAAATTTTTTTCAAGTTGTAGTTGATAGATTTTTTGTGATTGATTAGAATGAATAACGTCGTAGATTTTTTCTAACAAATGTAAATCTTTAGAATTTGCTGTAATAGAAAAATTATCAGTTTTAATTTTGGCATCTGGAAATACATTTAAAATTGCTGTTTCAATTTTTTTTAGATCTTCAGATGAATTAATTGAAGAAAGTATCTCTATCTTACAACTAATGTTAGGAGATCTCATTCATCCATCCTTCAATTATTTTGAATGTATATTCAATCAATTCATCTTTTGTTAAGTTATTATTAGAAATTGTTTCATCAGATAAAGCAATTGAATTACTAATACCAACACCTATTTCTCGGTTGTCTCTTTCTTCAAAATTTTCTTTTGTTTGTGGATCATCTGATCTTCCTCTTTGTTTTAAAAACCCAAATCTTGTACTAGTGGATGCATGTATAGCAAGAAGTTTAACTGTTCCATAGTTACGTAAAACTTCTATTTCAGCATTGGATCTTATTCCATCAATTATTATTACATTTGATTTTGAATTTTCAATTTGAGGCACTACCAATTCTGCTATTGCACCTTGACCATTTTTCTCTCGCAATTCAAGCATCAACTTACCAAGATTTGGTCCAGTAGGTTCAAGATTTCTATTCTTAGCTTCTGCTCTTACTGCATTTCCCATGTTAATGATTTCATAACCTTTGAATTTCAAACCATCAGCTATTGTTGATTTACCTGCTCCAGGCATGCCAGTTAAACATACAATTAGTTTTATCAATATTAGAACAAAAATGGGGCTGGTCTATGAAGCTACCGGAAATTATTATAAAACATAATTAAAAGAAAATTATAATGCGAGCTTTTGTAGCAATTGAAATTTATTCTAATGAAATAATTAACTTAATTTCTAAATTTCAATCCGAAATTAACATAAATGCTAAACCTGTAGAACCACATAATCTTCATTTTACATTGCAATTTTTAGGTGACATATCACAAGATATTGCAGAGAAAGTAATGATATCATTAAATTCTGTTAAATTTTCAAGTTTCATGGTAAATTTCAAAGGTATTGGTGTATTTCCCAAATTAAAATTTCCAAGGGTTGTATGGATTGGTACTGATGAAAATAGTGGGAATTTACTGATGGAATTGGCAAAAAAAGTAGAAAATGCATTAATCCCATTAGGTTTTTCTGTAGATAAACCATTTAAACCTCATATCACAGTGTTTAGAATTAAAAATAAGATTGGAGATATTAGTAAAGAATTGGATAAATTCAAATCAATTGATTTTGGAACACAAGAAATTACAGGGTTCAAACTTAAACAAAGTGTTCTTAGTTCAAAAGGACCTGTGTATTCTGATTTAATGGAGATGAAGGCTAGATTATGAAACAAATAATTTCTAAAATTGGAAAATCTGTAATACCATCTAAAAATATAGAAAAGTCAAAAAAACAAATTGCTGATGAAGCGTTTATTTTAGTTGAAAATCAAATTAGGAACTATCCTGAAATAGTTGGATTGGAATTCGGTGGATCCTATGCTAAAGACACTTGGTTATCAAAAGAAGCAGATGTGGATATTTTTATTAAATTCAAAAAATCAGTTCCAGATGAAAAATTTACAGAGATTTCAAAAAAAGTTGGTTTTGAATCAATGAAAAAATATAATCCCTATGTTAGATATTCTAAGCATCCTTATGTTGAGGCTAGAATTAAGAAAACCAAAATTAATGTGGTTCCATGTTATGATGTAAATTTAGGAGAATGGAAAAGTTCTGCTGATAGATCCCCATTTCATACTAAGTACATGCAAAATACACTTACTCCTAAAATGAGAAATGAAGTACGAATACTCAAAACATTTCTAAAGTTAACTAAAATTTATGGAGCAGAAATTGCAAAACAGGGTTTTAGTGGATATGTATCAGAAGTTTTAATTTTAAATTTTGGTAGTTTTGAGAATGTAATAAAATCAATTGCAAAAATTCAACAAAATCAAATAATTGGAAAGACATCAAAAGTATTTGAAACATCAATTATAATTATAGATCCTATAGATAGTAATAGGAACTTAGCAGCTGCAATTTCTGATGAGAACATAGGAAAATTTATTCTTGCTTGTAGATCTTTTCAGAATAAATCTACACTGCAATTCTTTAAACCTAAACAATTAAAATCATCAAAAAATAATTTGGAAAATATCCTTGTAGTGAAATTTAATTTCAAGATGAGAAGCCCAGATATTATTTGGGGACAAGTTAAGAGAGCAACCACTTCACTTGCAACTCAATTAGAATTAGGAGGTTTCAACGTTTTACGCAGTAAATCGTATTCAGATGAACAAAACGAAGCTTATCTTTTTTTCCTTTTAGAATCAACTAAAATTCCAAAAAATTATTCTAAAAGTGGTCCTGAATTTTTTAGAGAGAATGATTGTAATAGTTTTATTTCAAAAAATATTTCAAAAACTGAATTAATGTGGATTGGTAATGATAAAAAAATTATCTCACTTGAAAAGAGAAAGTATAATGATGTAGTAAAATTTATGACAGAATTACTAAAAAATAACCTTCAAACAGGCATCCCGAAAGGATTGCAAAATGATTTTAAGAAAGGATTTAGAGTTTCTGTGGGAAACAAAAATTTAAGCAAATCAATTAAAGAGGCAATTTCGG
>SICY01000002.1 GCA_009697485.1 Nitrosarchaeum sp. | reverse complement strand
AAAATTATGAAATTGAAAATAAACTATACTTGTAAGGTGCCAGGAGCATATGATATGCCAATAATAGTCAATGCATTGTTGCAAAAAAAAGATGTGGATGGAGTAGTTACTCTTGGTGCTATAATTAAAGGGCAAACAAAACATGATGAAGTAATTGCGCATTCCACAGTACAAGCATTAACTGCTTTATCCACTAAATATCAAAAACCAGTCTCTTTAGGAATAACTGGACCTGGAATGCAGGAAAGACATGCATATGCCAGAATACGACCTGTGGCAGAACATGCAGTTGAATCAGTTGTAAAAATCTTCAACGAATTACAGAGGATTCAAAAATGATTCAACTTAGCATATTGAAAATAAATGGCTATGGGCCTTGGACTCTAACCCTAGGTAGTGATAGAGAGCATGCACTTCAAATGCTTCAAGCATCACTATACAAAGAGATTCAAAAATTATTCTCAGAAAAAAATTGTCTTGTTTTCTTAAATAGAGCCGATGAATTTTTTGTAGTTTCTAATGGATTGATCTTAGAGGATCATATAGAAATTCAAAAAAATCTTGAAAAATCTTTTGATGTCAAACTATCTATGTCAATAGGTTATGCTGATTCTCCATTTGAAGCAAATCTCAAAGCATATGAAGGAAAAAAAAATGAGACTTTTCTAAGCAAAGAACATGCTATTTTTGGTTTTATTAATGGCAAGTCTGAACAAAAAGTTTCAATAATGCACTTTGATGTAGACAATCTTACTTCTAGGCGAAAATTAAATTCTCCATATGAGATTACTACAACAATTTTTGATTTATATGCAAAAATGTCAAAATTCTTTTTAACAAAAAATTCTCTTGCATTTTTTATGGGTGGAGATAATTTTATGGTCGTTGCAAACGATGATGCTAAAAACTCTGTAAATGATTTCATTAAATTAATTGAAAAAGAAGATAATATTACTTTGAATTGTGGAATAGGTAACGCAAAAACTGCTAGAGAGGCTGTAAAACTTGCGACTAAATCTCTTGATATAATAAGAGAAATTAGAGATTCAGGAAAAGAAAAACCTAATGTTTATGAATTATCATGCTAATTAAAAATGCAAGTATTCTATTAGGTAAAGAGTTAGATTTTATTTCAAATACTAACATAAAGATTCAAGATCAAAGATTTAAACGAATCCAACCCAATCTAGGAGCTAGTGCAAAAGAAGAATCAATAGACTGTGAAGGATTATTATTAATTCCGGGATTTGTAAATTGTCATACACACATAGGTGATTCTATTGCAAAAGATGTTACACTGAACAGTTCAGTTGACAAACGAATTCATCCTGTTTCTGGTGCTAAACCAATAATTCTAAAAAATACCAATAAAAACTATCTTGCAAGTTTTATGAAAAATTCTTGTCATTCCATGTTAAATAAAGGAATTACAACTTTTGTCGATTTTAGAGAGGGTGGAATTGAAGGAGTTTTACTACTAAAACAAGTTCTGTCTGAATTACCACTGCGTTCATTTATTCTTGGAAGACTAGAATTCTATCAAGGACCAATTGAAATTAAAAAAAATATTCCTTTACCTAGACATAAAATGGATGAACTAACGGAATTACTAAAGAAATGTGATGGTATTGGAATAAGTGGAGCAAATGAAAACAGTTCTTCTGTACTAAATTATTATTCTGGTACCCCTAAAATTCGAGCCATTCATTCATCTGAGACAAAACAAAGTGTTTCTATATCAAAGAAAATTACTGGAAAATCTGAAACTATACGTGCATTGAATCTAAAACCTCATTTTCTAGTACACATGACTCACGCTTCACCAGGTGATATACATGCTGCAACAAAAAGAACCCATGGAATTGTGATTTGTCCTAGAGCAAACGCTGCACTTGCTGAAGGAATTCCTGACATTGAATTGATGAAAAAAGCTGGTTGTACAATAGCATTAGGTACTGATAATGTAATGATAAATTCTCCAGATATGTTTAGAGAAATGGATTATTTGTGGAAAGTAACTATGGGTATTCACAAGAAAAGAATCAACCCAAAAGAAATTCTAAAAATGGCAACTGTGAACGGTGGAAAAATTTTGAGAAAAGATATTGGAGTAATTGAAAATGGTAAATTTGCAGATTGCATTTTCATAGATAAACATGCATTGGATTTAGAACCAATGCATAATCCACATGCATCTATTGTACATAGAGCATCTGAATCTACAATTCGAGCTGTGATGATTGGAGGTAAAATAGTACATGGAAAAATCTAGACCACATGTAATTCTAAGTGCCGCAATTTCAATAGATGGAAAAATTGCTACACGTTTAGGTGATTCAAAACTATCTTCTAAAAAAGATAAAATTAGACTCCATAAACTTCGATCAAAAGTTGATGCAATACTCGTAGGAAAAAATACAATACATAGGGATGATCCATTACTTACTGTACGACATGTAAAAGGGAAAAATCCTACAAGAATAATCTTAGATTCTCAAGGAACAATATCTGTTAATTCAAAAATTTTACAAACATGTAATAAAGTTCCAACTATTATTGTAGTTTCTAAAAGAATCAGTAAAGTAAATTTACAAAAATTAAAAAGATTTCCCGTTGAAATAATCATGACTGGTGAAAATTCAGTTAACATAAAATCCTTAATGAATAATCTAAGTAAAAGAAAAATTAATACAGTTCTGGTCGAAGGTGGTGGAACCATTAACTGGCAATTTATCCAAAATAATTTGTTTGATGAAATTTTGATAACTATTGCTCCATTTATTATTGGAGGCATTGATGCAATAACATTTGTTCAGGGACGAGGTTTTGATAAAATCATAAAATCGCCAAGACTTCGATTAAATACAATAAAAAGGCTCGAAAATTACCTTGTTTTACATTATACAAAAGTGTAAGTTATTATACTTAATTCAAAATATAACAAGAAATTGGCAGCAAAAAAGAAAGCTACAACAAAAAAGAAAACTACAACTAAAAGCACTAGTAAAAAATCAAAGACTAAAGCAAAATCATCAAGCAAATCAAAATCTGGAAAACCAGCATTTGGTGGTTATGCAATTAATTTTGCAGGTCGTCAAGAAACTGTAGAACAAGTTTTTGGTAACAAACCTATTGCACCAAGTGAAATGACAAAAAAGATTTGGGCATTTATTAAATCACAAAGCCTTTCTAATCGTTAGACACAAAATTGTTAACGAGTAACTCGTTAACTAATTTCCTATCTTTTAATTATTTATCTAAAAATTTGAATAAGATATAGATATTGGATTTCATTTGTAAATGTCATGTCAACTGCATCTTTAAGGCGAGATCATGATCTAATAGAAAAAGTCATCAAAGCAATGGAATCTACAATTCAACTTCTAAATGACGGTAAACAAATTCCTGAATCTATATTATTGCCTGTTATTGATTTTTCAAAAAATTTCACTGACGTTTGTCATCATAGTAAAGAAGAGAATTCACTATTTCCTGCATTAGAACAAGCAGGTATGCCACGTAATATGGGTCCAATAGCAATGATGTTAATAGATCACGAACGTTCAAGAGAAATTGGAAAAGAAATGGAAAATTCTGCTAAGGATTACATTTCATCTGGTAATTCTACAAAATTGATTAGTGACATGCAACAATATGTAGAACATATAACAGAACATCTATGGAAAGAAAATAATAAATTGTTTATGATGGCTGAAGCACATTTGCAATATGTTTCAAAAAAGATTGATAAAGAACTAAATGATATTGAGGAATTAAAATTAAAAGAAACTGGAAAAACCAGAGAACATTATGAACAATTAGCTGAAACCCTAATCCGAGATGTTTCTCAACACAGAAATTAAATTTGTCTTACAGTATATTTGGTCAAGTGGTTGGAGTCAGAAAATATGCCAATGGGGATATTGAGCTAGATTTCTATCACGACGATGAACTTACTGAATACAAATATTCCTCAAATTCTAATCTATTAGATAATTTTCCTAAGGAACTAGCTGAAACTTTAGCCTCAACTTTGGCATCTGACATATGTATTGAAATTCACTTTAATGAGAGCGGAAGTCCAACTCATGTTGAGTTGGAAGAATGTGATTATGACGATGATGAAGAAAACTAAGGATAACCTCTAATTCTCATAATTGAGAGAACTCATTCCACGTAATGATGGTGGCTTAGATTGTCATAGAATCTAACTGATTTAATGTTCACAAATTCAAGAATTCCGTATCTTGATAATTCTCTTCCAAATCCACTATGTTTTATTCCTCCAAATGGAATTCTTGGATCTGAGATTACCACATTATTGACACTAACTATTCCAGATTCTATTCGCCTCGACATTTTTTCAGCTTTTGCTAGATCTTTAGTCCAAATACTTGCTCCTAATCCAAATTCCGTATCGTTTGCTAGTCTTACAGCTTCACTTTCATTTTCAACTATTGTTATAGGGGCAACTGGACCGAATGTCTCTTCTTTTGCAATTCTCATATTTGGTTTAACATTTGTAAGAATTGTGGGCTGATAGAAGTAACCCCTTCCCTCAATTTCTGAGCCACCTAAAAGAATTTCAGCACCCTTCTCTTTTGCATCTCTTACAATTCCTGAAATAGTTTCTAAACTACCCTTGCTTGATAAAGGCCCTATATCAGTTTCAATTAAGGTAGGATCTCCAACTTTTAATTGAGATGCTTTTTTTATAAATAATTCAATAAAATCTTTAGCAATATTTTTACCAACAAAGAATCTTTTGGATGCGACACAACTTTGACCACAGTTGATGAATCTACCTTTAACTGCTCCTTCTGCAGCTTTTTCAATAATTGCATCATCTAATACGATAAATGGATCACTTCCTCCAAGCTCCAAAACGCATTTCTTTAAATTCATTGCAGCTCTTTGACCTACCTTAGCACCTGCATCTGTACTGCCTGTAAATGTCACCGCATTAACATCAGAATCTATAAGATGATTGGCAGATTCTACACTTCCTATTACTGTCTGAAATATTCCATCTGGCATACCTGATTCAGTAAATGCTTTTTCAATCTCAATACCTGATTGCATAGTCACTCTAGATGGTTTCATTACTATGACATTGCCTGCCATTAAACATGGTGCAGCAAATCTTAGAGCTTGCCAATAGGGAAAATTCCATGGCATAATTGAACCAATTACCCCAAGTGGTTCAAAAGTAAGAAAACTTTTTCTTGCGTCTGTGTTTAATACTTCATCAGCAAGAAAACTGTCTCCATGATCTGCATAAAACTCCAATGCCCATGCACATTTTTCAACTTCACCAATTGACTCTTTGATTGTCTTTCCCATTTCAGAGGTTTCAACTTTTGCTAATTCCATTTTGTTCTTTTTTAAATATTCAACTAAATTGTAGATGTAACTCCTACGTTTTTCATAATCTTTTTTCCATTCTGGAAAAGCTCTTCTTGCCTTTCCAACTAACTGGAATACTTGCTCTTTATCCATTGGTGTATATTTTGCAATTTCTTCACCGGTTGCTGGATTTGTTGTCGTTATTTGATTCAGAATTTTTTCACCAAATTCTCCTATTTAATTTAGTAGACCTCTTTCTCAAATTTTTAGATACTATGAGAGTATTTTTGTATATAATTTAATGATAATATGAGTAAATTCTTCATACACTCATTCTGAATTGGTCTTTTTTCTAAATAGTATGTAATACTAGAATGTCTGTTGCATATCTTTTTTAATTTCATCAATTTTTTTTGAGTATGCCTTTTTTGATTTGTCATTCTTTTTTAAATTCAATACATTTCCACATGATGGACACTTGAACATTCCTTCCAATGCATCCTCAAATGTAACTCTGTGGCAATCTTCATTTCCACAATGATAAAACTCTGAATTATTTTCGTAATCAAATCTTTGTTGTAATCTTTCTGTGATTTTCTTTTTTTGACTCTCTATGAAATGTTCCACTTCTTCCCTACGTGTTCTCCATCTATAGACAAACCATCCTTTGCGTTCATCTTTGACTCTAATTCCAGTGATGAGCGATTTTCCAAATAGATCATACAAAACTTTTCTAACCATATTGATCCTCAAACCCGTAGAACTTGCAATTTCCTCATCTGTCGCATCTTCTGCCTTCAAAAGTGATCTTGCAACCTTAAGATACTCGTCTCCTCCTACCATGGATGCAATTCTAACGAAAGGGTCTTCGTATTTGTCTACCAACTCTAGTCACTAATGATTTTCTATTATTAATCCCTTGTTCCGCTTACTAGGACATTTTTACCTTTTCTTGTAGGTATGATCTTTCTTTTAGCCCCTGGAAAACTATTCCTAAATTGCTCTCCTTTTTGAATACGATCAAGAAGTATAGCTAAGGCACTAATCTCTGAATGAGGTTGACTCCCTATTCCTACGTTGTAATCCGCAAGTTCATAGATTTCTCTAGGTACTTTTTCTGCACCTACTACTATTAGTAAATTTTCCTCTTTTCTAAGTTGGTCATCTACATCATTGATGCTTTCTCCATACATAGTGAGATGGACTATTTTGTATTCTTCTTTTTTCTTTTTTACAATTGACTTCCAATTATCAATAAATTCTACAATAAAATTTCCACCCCAAGTATTGTTGATTTTTTCTAAAGTATCTCTAATCTCTGGATTTACTTCAGTCATGAATATTTTAGCACAACCAAAAGCTCTTGCAACTAGAGCTACATGTGTAGTTACTCTATCATCTCTAACAAGACGTTGTCCAATCCTTACAACCTCAATTACCATACGTATTGTTAAACTCCTTCAGAGTCTCTTTTTTGAATTCTGGTGATTTTTGACTTTGAATAATATCTTTGATTAGATCTTTTAATTCATTAACATTATATCCTGTTTTAGCTGATACTGCAATCCGTTTTTTATAATCTTTTAAATTAAGAATCTCTATTTTTTCTTCAATTTCGTTAGTTGTCAATAAATCTGATTTATTTAAGGCAAAAATTATCCTATCCATCTCAACTCTTAATTCACTTAAAGTTCGCATACAGCTTGCAAATTTCTTTCTCAAATCAAACAATGAATCACTAATATCGACTACAACTATTATGACATCAGTATGAATCAATTCCTCTAATGTAGATTTGAATGCATCAATCATATACGCAGGCAATTTACTGATAAATCCAACAGTATCTGCAATTAAAAATGGTTCATGATCAATGGAAAATCTTCTTGTAGTTGTAGAGAGAGTCGTGAATAGGCTTTTGCTTTGTTCTTTAGATTCTCCTGTAATTTTATTAAACAATGTAGTTTTTCCAGATGAAGTATATCCTGCAAGAGATATAGTCTTGAACCCAAGTCTTTTTCTTCCCTGTCGATGAAGCTCTCTTTGTTTTCCAGCTTTTTCAAGTTTTAATTTTACAGATTGCATTCTATGTTTGATATCATCATGGTAAACATCGATCTCAAATTTTCCTATTCCCATAAACCCTGGTTGTTCTCCCATGCTAGAAAGACGTACTTTTTCTTTAGCCCTGACCAGTTCATATCGTAGTTGGGCTAACTTCACTTGCAATTTAGATTCAGCACTGGATGCTCTACTTTCAAAAATTTCTAGAATCAATGCTTCTCTATCTAAAATTTCTCTATGTAATACAGATGCTAAGTTGTAATTTTGACTTGGCTTTAATATTTCATCAAAAACAATAACATCTGGTTTGAGTTTTTCTGCAATTTCTTCTAATTTCTCTAAAACTCCTCCACTAATTCCATATTTTGGTTTCTTTAGAAAATGTTGTTTTATTGTATGTATGACTTGTATTCCTGCAGCATCACATAATCCTACAGCTTCAGTCACAGCATCTTCTTTATCATATGTAATTAGTATTGCAGAATTCATTTTATTTACAATATTACCATGTATTACTCAAGTTAAAGCTTCACTAATTTTTTCAATACAACAAAGGACACTGGTAAATTATTTGACTAATGTCCTCTATCTGGACATAACTCTATTCTCACGCATAATCATGCTGTTTTCTTTAATGATTTTTCTATATTCATATTAAGAACAATTTCTGCTATGTCGCTAGCATATTCTGAAATCCTTCTAATATTTTCTGTCATTCTTCTAATTCTGTAGATTTCTTCATCATCTTTGAGTGATTTTGATGCATCTCTTACCCTTTTCTCATATTTTATAATCTCATTTGTCTTCTCAATTGTTTTTTCAGCTTGTACATAGTCTTCTTTGAATAATGCCAAACATGAATCATCTAAAACAGATAACGCAAATTCATTCATTTCTTCAATTTTCTCTACTATGTCTTTCTTTACCGGTTTTTTGAATTCTAATACATCCTTTGCAATAAATGCTGCATGATCCCCCGTTCTTTCAATATTTTTTACAACCAATCTATATCCAAGACAATCTCTAGCATTTCTAAAGCCCATCTCTTTTAACATATGTTCATTTTGAATTGCAATTTTTAACTGTCGAATAATATAAAATCCAAATCTATCTACCTCATCATCTGTGTTGATTACTTCCTGTGCAAGCTCCAAATTATTTTCCCTCATTGCTAAAATTGCATCATTTGACATTGATTTAGCCAGATGAATCATTCGCTTGAATGCGCCATCAACAGAGAGTTCTAGTAGATTGACAAGAACCTGAACAGTAATCCCTCCACTAGAATCTGAAATGATTTCCGATCCCATTAGCATTCTTTTTACAGCTTCTTTTACAGCATTTCTTTGGTTTGGACCCAATCTTCCAGTTTTTGGTTTGATATTGATTGTTTTATAACCTAAAAAATACAAAGAAATTAATTTTCTTACAATTGATGATGTTTCCTCATCATCTATCTCAATTGTAGCCTCTTCTTTCTTTTGAGATCTTGTTTCGAATTTTGGTGGGTAAATTTCTAATGTTGATGAATCTTTTCTTCTCATTCTAATTTGATCTCCTTGTTTTAGCCCAAGATCCATAACCCATTGTTTAGGTAGTGAAACTATGTATGACGACTTGCCTGTAAACTGAATTTTTCTTGTTTCATCTCTTTCTTCCATAATCTACACTAAAAAATCCAATCTATATAGTTTAGCTCTAATAGTATATACTAGCATTGAACTAATATTTAGAAAAGATCGTATTATGTCTGTGGACCAAGTTTTAAAATTAAAGTATACACTTGATGCATTATTTGGAAATGGTGTTTCAAAGTATTTACCTAAAAACATTGAAATGACTTTCTCAAGAAAAACTGGCAGAATTAGAACTGTAACACATCAAGGAAAATTATTGTGTACATTGAGAATTGATGGTGGTCTTGCTATTAGTCCTTATTTTGCTCAGATTTTGTTGAAAAGTAAGAAATTCAAAGAAAATTGTTTAGAAATTAATCAAGACGCAGCACCATTTGTTGAAGAGGGAAAATCTGTATTCTGTAAACATGTTGTATGGTGTGGTAAAAACATACGAATTGCGTCTGATACTCCAATATTGTATAAAGATAAAGTTATTGCAGTGGGAAAAGCAGTTTTATCCTCTGAGATGATTTCTGACTTTAATATAGGAATGGCCATTAGAGTCAGAGATAGTTTAAAAAGTCGTAGCGGAGAATTATCATCATGATGCGTGGCGGTAATCGTGAAATGCGAAGAATGATGGATAAGATGGGACTTGATATGAAAGAGATCCCAAATGTCCAAGAGGTAATTATCAAGACTGACAAAAAAGAGATCATTGTAACAAAACCATCCGTTACAGAGATGAAGGCAAAGGATAATTCCATTTTTACAGTTACTGCAGATAGCTATGAGGAACGAGAACTAGACGTTCCAATATTCTCTGATGAGGATATTCAGTTAGTTAGTCAACAAGCTGGCGTAGATGAAGAAAAGGCCAAAAATGCGCTAGAAGAAGCCAAAGGCGATCTAGCAAGAGCAATTCTACTTTTAACTTCTGGATAATTTTTTTGTCCCTATTTGTTCCTAAAAACACATCTAAATTGAATGATTTAAGTAATGGATTTGAAGAAATTGAAGTATCATGAGCAGTATGGCTGAATCAAAAGTCACCGTAATTATTCAATCATTAAATGGATTAGAAGATGATCTGGATTCACTTAACAGTAAAGTTACAGACATGAAAAAACAATTATCAGTAAAGGCATTAAATGAAATTGACAAACTTTTAGACAAAACACGAGAAATGGCCACGAAAGAAGCTGAAGTAACCATAAATGCTTCTAAAGCAAAAGCAACTGCAGAATCTGCAAAAATTGCCAAAGAAGGTCAATTGAAACTATCTGAAATTCAATCAAATATTGACGCACATTTTGATGAAGTAGTGAAACATGTCATGTCAACTGTTTTGAAAGCATAAACCTAAATCACATATTTCACTTTTCTAAAATATCAATTCCACTACTCAATGCTCGTATTGGAATTGCGACTACATATGGCAAACCCTACTATAGATTTTCCACTTCACTAAAAACTCTAAAATTATCTTTTGATTCTATATTTCCTGAAGATATTCCAACTTATGATGGACATTTGGTTTTAACCACAAGAAGAGAAGCTCCTATAGAATGTGAAAAACCGATGTTACATGAGGATATTTTCGAGCACCATCCTACGGTTATCATTGGATTGATGATTCAAAAACTATCTCTAGGCTATGAGCAGGATCTAATAATTGGAGTTGATCCTGGACAACGAATAGGTCTTTCTATATTTTATTTTGGACGAGAGATTGAAAGCTCCTTTAATTCATCTGTTGAAGAACTAGTATTACATATTATCAGAATTTTAGGTGGTTTGAGAGCCAAACGCAAGATAGTCAAAATTGGAAATGGTAACATGAATATTGCAAAAGAAATAGTAACCATGCTTAATCTGAGATTTTGTTCTTCTTTTGAGTTGGAATTTGTTGATGAACGTAAAACCAGTCTTAAAATTAAAAATTTTAATCAGAGAGGAAAGCGTGATATGCTTTCAGCAAAATATATCTCACAAAGAGAAGGTTACCGACATTTTGTTTTACCACTTTCTATAACTGGATAATTTTTCCTAAATTTTCTAATTAATTATAATTTGTATACATCAAATTAATTTTCTTGTATATTGTAATTAGATTAGCGCCGTCTATTTTCTATAAATTTAATCAAACAGCTATTTGATACCTAATATTTTTTAAAAAAATTCATCTCAAATTAGCTATACATATTTATTGAAGTTTTTGTGTTTTTCTTGCAAACAAATGACACTGATCGCATTATAACTTAAAATTATTTCATTATTTATGTTAATATTTTGAATATTTTATCGATCCATACTTATATAGTTATGAATTCTATAATAAATTACTAAGATGACTTGTAAAGGAATTTGCGTTAGATACAAGGCTCAAAAGCCTGTTGGAACTGGAAGGTATGCTTCTGGACAACGACGATGTCAAATTTGCGAAATATTCATCAAATGGGAAGGTCTTTGGTGTCCATGTTGTGGATACAGATTAAGAACAAAACCACGAAACCTAAAGTACAAAGCAAAACTTCGTGCAAGAGTAGAAGCTGATTCTATTGAAGCAAAAGCAATTGCTGAAACTCAACCAGAAGTTGAAGAGGTTATAGTAGTTAAAGCAAAGCCTAAAGCAAAAATTGCTAAAGCACTAAAAGTTACAAAAACACCAAAAATTGCTAAAGCACTAAAAGTTACAAAAACACCAAAAATTGCTAAAGCACTAAAAGTTACAAAAACACCAAAAATTGCTAAAGCACTAAAAGCTACAAAAATAAAAGTGGAATCTATCCCAGAAACTGAATCAATAGCAATAAAAGCATAAGATTTGTTCATAGCTCATTGAACTCTCCAAATGGGTTTTCACAGAAAACCGTTAATTTGGAGAGTCGCAGTTTTTCTTTACAGATTATTAAATTTGAGAATGGATATTTTGTTTCTGTAACAGAAGGAACTGACAAACTAGGTTCAATGGTAGTTTCATTGGCTACTGGCCCAACCGCTGTTACTACAACTATAATTCCATCTAGATCCGAATCTCTATTTCTAAAATTAATTGCAGAAAGAATTAGTACTAGAATGAAAGGTATTGCAGTTGTTTCAGCATTCATTCAAAAAGAATTAGAACCAGATACTGCAAAAGCTATAATGACAGAAATTATGGAGATGATTCAGAATTGACTGATTTACGAAATTATCTTTCACTAATCAGAAAGAGTGGTGATCTTAAAATTATTAAAACAAAGGTTTCAACAAAATATGAAATTGCAGGAATCACTGCAAAAGTTGATGGTTCCAATGCAGTTTTATTTGAGAATATTGCAGAAAGTGATTTTAATTTAGTTGCTAATCTTGTTGGTACTAGAAAAAGATTTGCTCAAGCAATTGGAAGTACAGAAGAAAAAATTCATGAAAATATGATCTCTGCCATTAAAAAAGCAAAAAAACCCAAAGTTGTTTCCACTGGTAAATTCATGGAAAATAAATCAAGAAACACATCAATCATGCCTATTGTTACCCATTTTGAAAAAGAATCCGGACCTTTCATAACCTCCTCAATTGCATATGTCAAAAATCCTGAAACTGGAGAGCAAAACTCTTCATTTCATAGGATGATGCCAATTGATAAAACTCATTTTTCAATTAGAATGGTTGAAGGAAGGCATTTACATCGATGTTTTATTAATGCAAAAGAACACCACGAAGATCTCAAAATTGCAGTAACTATAGGTGTACATCCAGCAATATCAATCGCAGGTGCATATCAAGCTGAATGGGGTAAAGATGAAATTAATATTGCAAATTCTCTTTTAGGACGGAAACTCACTTTGGCCAAACTTCCTTACACAGGATTACATGTTCCTTCTGGAACTGAAATTGTAATGGAAGGAAAAATTCTACAAGATAAAACTCATCCAGAATGGATGGTAGAAATGCTTCAAACCTATGATCATCATAGATCACAACCAATTTTTGAGTTAGAATCTTTGTATTATAGAAATAATCCAATTTTTCATGATGTTCTTTCTGGTTTTTCAGAACACAGGTTATTAATGGGAATGCCAATTGAATCAAAATTAAATGGAGAATTAAAAAAAGCATTTCCTCAAACTCAACAGGTATCAATGACAAATGGCGGATGTAATTGGTTACATGCAGTAGTTCAGATAAAAAAGAAAACCAACTCTGATCCAAAAAAAATAATTAAAAAAACATTCGAGTTACATCGTTCATTAAAACAAGTCACTGTTGTAGATGAAGACATTGATCCTAATAATGCAGAATCTGTTGAATATGCAATGGCAACAAGATTTCAAGCTGATAAAGATTTGATAATAATAACAAATGTGCGAGGTTCTAGTCTAGATCCTTCTAGTGATCAAAAGAAATTGAAGACTGCAAAAATTGGCATAGATGCAACAAGATCTCTTTTAAAACGCTCAGAAGGATTTGAATTAGCAAAAATACCAAAAATAAACAAAATTAAACTAGAAAATTATTTCAAATAGCAAGATTAAAGCATCGTAAAAAATCTAATATCTGATTTTTATGGAACAGTTTAAAAGAGTATCAAAAATTATTGTTAATTATGACCTCAGAAGAAAAATCAAATGAGTGGGATTCTCTTTGGCAAGAATATTCAAAATCGCTTGAAAACTGGAAAACCGTATTTGAGCAAATCCAAAATGCAACTAATGACATGCAAACCAAATTTAATGAGGTATGGGAAAAAGCCATCAAGGAATCTAGTGTAGACACTATGAAGATATTTGGTGAAAATTGGCAGAAGTCTCTTAGTGATGCTGGAATGCAATCATTCAAAGAATTTGGAGAGGCTTGGCAAAAATCTCTCAATGAAACTAACGCATCAACTTTCAAACAGTTTGCAGAAAATTGGCAAAAGACTCTAAATTCATCTGGAATGGAACACATGAAAGCTTATGGTGAAATGATGAAAAAATTTGCAGAAACATGGAATAACATGTGGCCTAAGATAATGTGATAAATTATCAGAAAACTTTTCTTTTATTATTTGTAATAGTATCATGATTAACAAAATCTAGAATATCTATTTCCAAAATAATGTACATGTTGTCAATTCTATACTTTTCTCTCTTCATTATTCTTTGTCAGAACTGATTGCAAATTTTGATTGTTTCTTTAAATTTTGTGCAAGCTCTTTGAAAATTTCATTTACACTTACATCCACAAGGTTTATTGTAGCATTTTCTATTACTATTTGCTTCTCAAATTTTTCTTTTATTGCAAAAGATACTGATGACCAATGAAGTATTCCTTTCAATTGTTCTTCCACTGTAACATTTGTTGTTGGAAAATTAGACGGAGAAAAAACAACTCCATTTGTCCATTGCATAGTTGGAATTGCACCTCCTGATGATCTAGTGCTAAATGCTATTTGTTTTACCCAATCATCGAACTTGTATTCTATAACTTCGTGAATCACTAGTTTCTTCCATGGCTCAATTGATATTTCCATATCAAAATGAATTTAATAAAACCAATTATAATCCTATTTTTTGTGCCTAGATTACGTGTAAGTATTCTTTGATACATTCATGCACCTAAATTCATCAATGTCTACTCTTACGCATGACTAGAATGATGATTGTAGATGATTCTGAAGAATTACGTTTAGCAATGAAGGATTTTCTTTTGATACATAATCATAATGTTGTAGCTGAGGCAAGTGATGGGATTGAAGCAATTGAGAAATATCATTCTGAAAAACCTGAACTTGTATTCTTAGATTTGACAATACCTAAACTTGATGGATTAAGTGTTTTAAAAAAATTCGATCTCAAGATCCTACTTCTAAAATTATAGTTATAACTGGTAATGATGATATGAAAATGTTTGAAGAATGTATACGTTTAGGTGTTCTTGCATTTCTTATAAAACCATTTGATTTGAATGATGTCTTATCTGCTATTTCCTTTTCAAAGGAACCAATCATTATGAAATGATCTTAAAAATATAAACATTGAATTTTTATTTATAATAATTTAAAAAAATATTAAAATCATGCATGACTTGTTTGCCAAGTTTGATTGAATTGTTTTATGGCTTCTTGATATGCTTTAATTGAATCATCACCAGAAGTTTTTAGAAATTTTTCCCACTGTTCATTGAATTTTTTGATTGAATCTATGTTAGTTTCTTTAAAGATATTTTCAATCATTTTTGTTTGTTGTTTTATGTATTCGGGACCTATTTCTTGCCAGGTATTTTCCCAACTTGAACTAACTTTTTTCAAGAGTTCTGTATCTGATTCTAAAGCTCTTTGACATGCATCATGATATGTCATTAATGTATCGTTTGTCGCTTTTTGCCACTGTGCAAGTGATTCTTTCCATACGCTTAGAGCAGAATTGTATTCTTTCCACGCCTTTTCAAATTCTGGCTTATTTGATGAAGATTTTGTTTGTTTTATTGGTTTAGAAAACAATTCCTTCACATGCTTCTTTTTTGGACTAGTTTTTTTCTTTATAGCCATAAAATAGATTAAAAATAGTAGATGTTAAAGTTTTCAATTATTCCAGAATGTGAAATTCATAATTATCTATTTTTCTTTAAATTTTGATGCCTTGCTAAAATTTGCTGCGTATTTTTCCTCCTTATTCTTAAATAAATTATAATGATATTCACATAGATTTCTCGTTTCTTTAAATCCTATTTTCACTGATTGATTGGCTTTAATCTTACACTCTGATATACTACATTTCAATACTTTCTATGAATTTTATCTACTAATAAAATTATATAATTATCAACACTAAAAAATAATTTTGTTTTACTATTAAATGATAAACTAGTTTCATTTGAATTAAACTGAATATCTACATGTTATCTTTTTATGATTGTAAAATATTAAAAAATTATGTCAGAAGATGAAAAAGGAAAACGATTCATTGAATTAATTGATCAACAAAATAATGTTCAATGGAGTATTATTACAAAATTGACTTTGCTAGTTAACTCTAAATGGAATTCTTCTCAATTACAAAATGAGATAGAATTACTTGTCGAAACACATTCTAAAATTACAAAAGAGCTAAACAGCTTAGATAAAAATAACAGTATCTTATAATGCTGAATCTACCATTAGCGCTATAAACAAAACTGCCAAATAAGGACTGGAAAACTTAAACAATGTCCACGATGCTTTTTCCATGGGTTTTGCAATTACCCAGGCCGATAATATGATCATTAAAGCACCTGATGCTATTGCAGTCCATAAGTAAACTGAACCAACCATTGATTCTCCACTTTCAGTTGTTAAAAAGAATGGTGCAATTGAAAATAATACCATTACAAAAGTTGAACCAGCAATTGCTCTTGCTGATGTTTTCTCGGATTGTACAGCTGTTAACATTGGAACATTAACCTTGTTGTAATCTTCTTTGAAATGTAAAGTTAAAGCCCAAATATGCATTGGAATCCAAATAAACACTAGTCCTGCCATTGCCAAACCCATTGTCCACAAATCTGTCGTAGTAACAGCTACCCATCCTATCATTGGAGGAGACCCTCCGCATAAACCACCTAAAATTATGTTAGTTCTAGAATTTCGTTTTAACATGTATGAATAAACAATAATGTTGTTTAGTAAGCCAAATGCAATAAAGGCTGTTGCCCAAATACCTTGTTCTAAAGTAGTTGTAAATGAGATTCCAAATGCTAACACTAGAGAAATTCCAGCTAATGCAAGACCAAAGTTTCTAGCTTTTTCAGCAGGATAGATTCTTTTTGATGGAAGTGGCCTGTTTTTTGTTCTCTCCATTATTGCATCTATATCCCTATCATGATAATTGGTTAGAGTATTAGCTGCAGCAGATCCTGCAGCAACAGAGAATAGCATCAATATCCATGTTGCAGGAGAAATTTCAATATTGTAAATATTTGATGCAGTTAAAGTTGCTCCAAATGCAGTAAAAACTAGTAAATACCAAATTTTTGGTTTTGTTAACTCATAATATACTGCAACACGAGATTCTGATTTCTGTTTTTGCAATGCTAGTCACTATCCTTTAATGTCTTATATGGCATTGCTTTTGCGCGAGACTTCATTTCAATAAATGACTCTGATGACTGTATTCCTTCAATTCGTCCAATTTTTTCAGATACCATTTTGTGCATCTGATCCAACGATTTTGCATACATAGTTACTAAGATATCAAATCTTCCTGTAACTTCTGCAATTTCTCTTACTCCGTCTATTTTGAATAGTTCTTCAATTATATGATCTCGTCGTTTTACATCCATGTTTATTCCTGTTAACGCCTTTACATTGTAACCAAGCTCTGCATCATTTACAACAATTGTAAAACGTTCAATTAATTTTCGTTTTACTAGACGTTTAATTCTAGAGTATACCACTGATGAATTAACATTAATTTTTTTTGATAATCTTGGAACCGAAATCGATGCATCATTAGATAATTCCGATAAAATTTGTAAATCTAATTCATCAACTTTTACCATTTAAAACATCCAAAACGATCTAGATTTCTGGATCTTATAAAGTTATTATTGTAAAAATTACAAAAAATAGTCTAAATTTTACCTTTTTTGTAAAGCATCTCTGCTAACAAAACAGCACCTTTTGCTGATCCCATTTTTTTATTATGTGAGAATAACACATACTTTAAACCATGATCAAACAATTCTTCTTTTTCAACTCTTCCAATTGTTGTTGTCATGCCATCACCTACACTACGTTCCATTCTTGGTTGAGGTCGTGTTGGATCTTCATGAAATGCATAATATTTCTCAGGAGATGATGGAAGACCAGATATGGTACTCTCTTTATTGGCATCATCATAGACTTGTTTTGCAATTTGTGAGTTTATTTCTTTTTCAGTTTCTACAAAAACTGATTCTGTATGACCGTCAATTACTGGAACTCTGGTACACGTACAACTTACTCTGATATTGGCATCTTCAATTTTTCCATTCTTTAATTTACCAAGAATCTTTCTAGTTTCAATTCTTACTTTTTCTTCCTCTTTTGCAATATATGGTATTATATTGTCAGTAATGTTCATTGCAGAAACACCAGGAGCACGACCTGCACCAGATATTGCTTGCATTGAAGTCATCATCACCTTTTTTGCACCGTATTTTTCATAAAGTGGCTTTAAAGTAATTGCCAAACCTGTAGTAGTACAATTTGGGAGTGGTGCAACCCAACCCTTCCAATTTCTATTTTTCTTTTGTATCTCTAATAACTCTGATTGTTCATCATTGATTCCAGGAATTAGAATAGGTACGTCTTCTTCATAACGATAAGCAGAACTAGTTGAAATTACTGGTACTTCTGCTGCAATCTTAGTCTCAATGTCTCTGGCTGCATTTGATTCAACTGCAGAGAATACTAGATCTAATTGTGACAAATCTAATTCATCAGTATTTTTTACAGTCATCTCTTTAATGTACTCTGGAATTTGACCATCGACTTCCCAAGATATTATTCCGCTATTGGGATCTTTAATGGCATCAAGATATTTTTTCCCGGCAGAGCGCTCAGATGCTGCAATCTGTGTAACTTCAAACCAAGGATGATTATTTAGTGATTGTACAAATTCTTGTCCTACAGAACCTGTAACCCCTACAATTGCTACTCGCTTCTTGTCCACGATCTAAAAAATCTTTTATTCAATTAATAATCGTTTTCTGAATTTGACCAAAACATACTATATCAGCACAGGTTATTTCAAATTATGAGGATAAATCCACACATATCTGCACATAAACGAATTTCTCATGGAGGACCTTTCTCAATAACACATCCAAATTCTGATATTTTGGATTTTAGCTCAAACATCAATCCTATGGGCACTTCTTCATTAGTGCGTAAAACCATAAAAAATCAGTTAGATACAATCCAAATCTATCCTGATTCAGAATCTACTCAACTTAGAAAAAATCTTCAACACTATACCAAAATACCATATTCTCAAATTGTGGTAGGAAATGGTGCCACAGAAATCATTTATAATTTCTGTCAAGCCTTTTTATCAAATAAAACACCCGTTTTGATTCCGATTCCAACTTTTGGTGAATATGAATCTGCAGCAAAACTCAGCGGTACCAAAGTTTCATTTTTTAAAACAATGAATTTAGAAAAAGACGTTGATGACTTTATTTCCAAGCTTCCAAATAGTGGTTGTATCTTTATTTGTAATCCAAATAATCCAACAGGTAATCTAATTTCCAAAAAAACTTTACAAAAGATAATCATATCAGCAAATAAAAAGAAAACTTTGGTGTTCATTGATGAATGCTTTATTGAACTAGTACCCGATCATGACAAATCAATCATTAAATTTATCAAAAAATATAACAATTTATTCATTTTACGCTCTTTAACAAAATCATTTGCTCTAGCTGGTTTACGAATTGGTTATGGTATAGGTTCAAAACAAATGATTTCTATTTTAAACAAAATCAAAATTCCTTGGAATGTTTCAGGATTAGCACAACAAGCAGCATCTGCTGCTCTTTCACATTCATTTTATTTAACCAAAGTAAAAAAAATGATTAAAAAAGAATCATTTTATCTAATTAATTCTATTTCTAAACTAAAAAATTTTCAATGTAATACTACTTCGACAAATTTTATTTTAATAAAAACAAAAATTAAATCAAAAACATTACAAAAAAAACTCCTTGAAAAGAAAATTCTAATTCGTGATTGTAGTACAATTCGCGGCTTAAATAATAATTACATTCGTATTGCTGTAAAGACAAGAAAAGAAAATGAAAAATTAATCAAAGCTTTGGAGAAATTATGAAATCATTAATGATTCAAGGCACATCATCAGGATCTGGCAAAACAACACTAGTTGCAGCACTATGTAGAATTTTTTCAGATAAGGGATTTTCAGTAGCACCATTTAAATCTCAAAATATGTCAAATTACGCCTACAAAACAAAAGATTTTGAAATATCTCGAGCCCAGGCCATACAGGCAATAGCTGCTCGATGTGAAATCACTCCTGATCTAAATCCAATTCTTCTAAAACCACTTGGTAATTACTATAGTGATGTATACCTTAATGGAAAAATGTTCAAGAAAATGCATGCCACTGAATATTACCAAAAATTTGTACAAACTCAAGGACTGAATATTGCTACAAAATCACTCAAATTTCTTCAAAAAAATTATGAACTTATTATTTTAGAAGGAGCTGGTTCACCAACTGAAATTAATTTAAAAAAATCTGACATAGCAAATATGAAAATGGCAGAAATAGCTAATTCTTCAGTATTACTAATTACTGATATCGATAGAGGAGGCTCATTTGCTAGTATTGTTGGCACTATGTCGCTTTTAGATAAAAAACATCAAAAATTAATCAAAGGTTTTATTATCAATAAATTTCGGGGCGATATCAATATTCTTAAACCAGGTTTTAAAAAAATTAAAGAGATAACAAAACGTCCAGTATTAGGTACAATACCTATGATTGACTTTGATCTACCTGAAGAAGATTCATTGGGTGGCAAAGCAAAGAATATCACTTGGAATAAGAAAAATCTAGATAAAATAGAAAGTGAGATTGACAATCTTAGTAAATTAGTAAATTCAAATTTGAATATTAAAGAAATAGAGAGGATGATAAGTTGATAGCTGAATCAATACTAGTAGTATTTTTTGCACTTGTATTAGATTTTGCAGTAGGAGATCCTAGCAACAAGTTTCATCCAACCTCTTGGATAGGTTCTCTGATTGCAAAATTAACTCCACATACAAAACATTCATCAGCAAATTTAGAAAAACTTGGAGGCATTTTCATCATCTTGATTTCTAGCGGAATTGTTGTGTCTTTGCTTATCTTTCTAAATATTGGAATTAAATTAATTACTATAGATTACATATACATTATAATTTCAATAATTGTAGGCGGTATATTGCTAAAGACAACTATAGCAATAAAGGGAATGGAAAGACACGCCCTTGCTGTAGTAACTGCTCTAGAGCAAAACGATATCTCGTCTGCCAGAGATAATTTATCGATGATTGTAAAGCGAAATACCACGAATCTTGACAAAAACCATGTATTTTCAGGCGTGCTAGAGAGTATTAGTGAAAATACTGTCGATGGTATAACGGGACCTCTTTTCTACTTTGCAATTTTTGGTTTACCCGGAGCGTTTGTTTATCGAGTAATCAATACCGCAGATTCTATGATTGGATACAAGACAGATATTTTCAAAAATGTTGGGTGGTTTGGAGCAAACTGTGACAAAATTTTGAATTACATTCCATCAAGACTAACAGGATTTATCATGATACTTAGTGCTATGATTCTTGGAAATAATTGGAGAAAATCGTATGAAATAATGATTCGTGATGGAAGAAAAACTAAAAGCCCTAACGCTGGATATCCTATGGCAGCTATTGCAGGTGCATTGGGAGCAAAATTTGAAAAGATTGATCACTATTCACTTGGTGATGGAGACATTTCATTTACCAAAGATCATGTGAAATCAGCTATTTTGATAATGAAAGTTACATCAATATTGTTTTGTGGAATTGTAGTTGTTCCAATTCTTTTACTTTTATCTTCTTTAGGATGGTGGATTCATGCTTAAAGAAATTGGTTCTGTCTTTTCATTTCTGACTATTATTCCAGCTAGTAATTCAAATCTTGAAACAATTGCAAAGTACATGTATATTTTTCCAATTGTAGGAATTGTAATTGGCTTGATTGTTGGTTCAATAGGCTTTGGGCTTTCATTATTTCTAGATCCATTGATAGTAAGTTTGTTAGTTGTTGCTTCATTTGCAATACTTACTGGCATACATCACACTGATGGTCTGGCAGATTTTGCTGATGGCTTGATGGTAAAGGGAACAAAAGAAAAAAAACTTGCAGCAATGAAAGATCTTTCTACTGGTTCTGCAGGAATAGTTGCAATAGTATTGTATATTGCCGGATTGATAATAGCAATCTCGTTATCTACAGGATATCAGTTATTCTTGGCAATTTTACTTAGTGAAATATTTGCAAAATTTTCAATGGTCTTGATGGCAAGTATTGGAAAATCTGCATCTTTAGGCTCAAATTCGCCATTTGTTGAGCTGATGAAAAACAAAAAGAAATTGGTATTGGCAGCTGTAATTACTCTAATCCCATTGATTATTCTTGGTGGTACCACAGGATTACTCTTATTTGGAGTAGGTGTGACATTGACCATGTTCCTAGTTGTCTTGACTGCTCGTAGCTTTGGAGGAATTACAGGAGATGTATTGGGTACTACAAACGAATTGACTCGATTGGCATCTCTTCTAATCTTTGTTTCAGTATGATTGGTATTGTTATGGCAGGTGGCAAAGGAAGCCGAATGAGCTTAGCTGGCGAAAAACTACTTTTAAAATACAAAAAACCTATAGTTCTTCATGTAATTGATGCACTAGTAAATTCTAAATGCTTTTCAAAAATATTAGCAATTACAAGTTCTAATTCACCACAAACAAAGAAATTGTTAGAAGAAAATAATGTTGATCTCTTTAATACTTCAGGTGATGGTTATGTTGAAGATCTTAATTTAGCTCTTAAGTCATTAAATGATTTTGTTTTGATTACCTCTGCTGACTTGCCATTTTTAGATGGAGATATTATTAAAAACATTGTAAATCAATGTAATTCAGAAAATATTTGGACTACAATCCTTGTTACAAAAAAATTCCTGGAATCACTCCATCTTTCTTCTGATTATTGGATTAATTTTGAGAATCAACAATGTTGCTATACGGGAATTTCACTAGTAAACGCAAAAAATATTTCAACACTAGAAAACATATCTGAGAAATTTATAATAATTGATGATAAAAGAATCGCTTTTAATCTAAACACAAAACAAGACTATGATTTACTCAGCACTACCTGAGATTTTTCCATTAATCTTTGCTTTAGAACCAGTTGGCTCAGCAATATTGTTACCACAAGAATTGCATACTACAACTTGTGATGCATGAGAATATACTACTTGTAACTCACCGCATTCATTACAGTTAACTTTCTGGAACTTACTTGATGGCTTTGGAATTTCAATATGATCTTTTTTCATGCTGCCACCAACTCAAATTTCTTAATTCTAATGCCTGGTTTATTGTATTTCTTTTTGCATACTGTACATGTCATAATTGGAGTAACTTTCTTTGTAACTTTTGCAGGTTTTGCAAGTTTTGGGAATTTTTGTCCACCATACCCTCGTTTACGTTCCGCATGTCTGCGTTCTCCTCTTGCAGAACCTCTTCTTTTCCCAGCCTTGTATATGGAGACCTTCTGTTCAGTATGTGTTTTACATTTGGCACAATACTTGCGGATGACCTTAGGTATGTTCATATGAAAAAAACCGCGTCGACGGTAATTTAAGCATTGAATCTATAATAGGTGCAAAATACAAGAAAATTTGTGACTTCGAGCCTAGCGAATTCGATTTCTTCATTAAACTCAGTGGCAATGGGTGACAAAAAAGCAGATCTCGTCCTAAAAAATTGCTCCTTACTATCCGTTTACACTAGAGAGATCATTCCAAAAATTCAGATTGCAATAATTCATGATAGAATTGCGTATGTTGGTCCAGATGCAGGACATACAATTGGAACAAAAACAACTATCATTGATGTCAAGGAAAAATATGTATGCCCGGGTTTTGCTGATCCACATTTACACATTGATCAATTTGTCTTACCTTCAGAACTTGCAAAAAAATCTCTTCTATGTGGAGTAACATCACTTTTCTCAGATCCGATAGACATTGTCAGTGTATCTGGTTACAAAGGATTTCAAGAATTTCTAAGACTTGGTGAAGATTTACCAATTCGAATATTTCAAGTTGTTCCAGGTGGTCTTCCTGTTGATAAAAAATTCAGTAATAGTAAAACTTTATCATTATCACAAGAAAAATTAGCAATCAAACACCCTCATGTCCTAGGACTGGGTGAAGTTTTTTCATGGACCAAAGTTACACTTCGAGATCCTAAAACAATGAAATCTCTGTCTGCTATGTTAGAAATGGATTGCATAATTAATGGACATACTGCTGGAGCCAGTGAAAAAAAACTCAACGCGTATGTAGCATCTGGAATCTTGTCATGTCATGAACCTCTTAATTTTGATCAAGTCTTAGAAAGATTGCGCCTAGGAATGTCAATTATGATAAGAGAAGGATCAATTAGGCGTGACTTGAAAGAAATTATCCCAGGTGTATTGTCTCATGGGACAAGCCTTGATAGATTGATGTTTTGTTCTGATGGACTTGATCCTATAGATATTACAAAGTATGGTCATATTGATCACTGTGTTAGAGAATCCATCAAACTTGGCCTAAAACCAATAGATGCTATCTCAATGGCTTCAAAAAACTGCTTTGATTATTACAACATGAGTAAAGATTTGGGTGGCATTGCACCAGGAAAACTAGCAGATATTTTAATTTTTGATGACTTGAAATCCATTAAACCCAACAAAGTCTTTGTAGGTGGAAAACTAGTTGTTTCAAATGGAAGTATTGTTACATCAATAAAGAAAAAAACAATTTCTCCATGGATTAAAAAAACAGTCAAACTAAACAAACTATCTCCCAAAGACTTTGGTATTAAATCAAAAAAGAAAAGTGTTCTTGCAAATACCATTTTTATGCAAACTGAAATTATAACGAACATTGGCTCAGCAGAGCTATTCACTAAAGAAGGAAATGTTTTGACTTCTTTAGATAAGGACGTGTGGAAAGTAGCAGCTTTTGATAGAATTCATGGAACTAACAAACATGCTATAGGATTTCTTGAAAATTTTGGAACAGACATTGGTGCATTTGCATCAACTTGGAGTTTTCATGAAAATGATATGATTGTAATTGGCTCCAATGATTCTGATATGTCAATTGCTGCAAATACTCTTATAAAAAATCAGGGAGGTCTAGTTGTAATAAAGTCTGGTAAAATTATTGCATCACTACCATTACAACTAGCGGGAATTATTTCTACTGATTCATTTGAAAAAGTTTTATCTAATTTTGAACAAATCAATAATTCTATTGTCGATTCTGGTTGTAAGTTTTCAAGACCACATCTGATCCCACTTTTCTTACCGTTTCTTGCTCTTCCATCAATTCGTATTCTATCTGGAGGAATTGTAGATGTTAAGAGACGATCTTACATTAATCCAATCAGCTAAGTAATGTTAAAAAGGGGGATACAAAGGATTGTAGCTTATCTCAATGGCATCAATTCAACAAACCCCAAATGGACCAATTTTAGTTCTCAGAGAGAGCGCATTACAACAAAAAGGTAAAGATGCTCAACACAACAACATAGCTGCTGCCAAACTAGTCGCCGAACTAGTTAGAAGCAGCCTAGGTCCAAGAGGTTTAGATAAAATGTTAGTTGATTCCTTAGGCGATGTTACTATTACAAATGATGGTGCAACCATTCTAAAAGAAATTGACGTTCAACATCCAGCTGCCAAAATGATGGTAGAAATTTCAAAAACAGTTGATAATGAGGTAGGAGATGGTACTACATCATCAGTAGTTTTTGGAGGCGCTCTTTTAGCTAGAGCAGAAGATCTTCTCAAAAAAGACGTTCACCCATCAGTAATTATTGAAGGTTATCAAGCAGCAGCTGAAAAAACACTAGAAATTTACTCTGAAATGGCAAAAAAGATCAAGCCTGATGATAGAGAAACACTTCTCAAGATTGCCATAACTAGTATGCAATCAAAATTAATCTCTGAAGACAGTGATATACTTTCCAAAGTTGTAGTTGATGCAATATTACGAGTTGCAACAAAGAAAGCAGAGACATATTCTATCGATCTTGAAAATATCAAAGTTGAAAAGAAAGCCGGCGGCTCTATCACAGATACTCAAATTATCAAAGGCATTGTTTTAGATAAAGAAGTTGTTCATAGTGGTATGCCAACTAAAATTGAGAACGCAAAGATTGCACTTTTGAATTCTGCACTAGAAATTGAAAAAACTGAGATGAGTTCTGAAATAAGAATTACTGATCCTACACAAATGCAAATGTTTTTGGAAGAAGAAAACAGAATGCTCAAAACAATGGTTGATAAACTTCACAATGTTGGCGTTAATGTATTAATTTGTCAGAAAGGAATTGATGATATTGCACAACACTATTTAGCAAAATATGGCATTATGGCAGTTAGACGTGTTAAAGAAAGTGACATGACAAAACTTGGCAAAGCTACCGGAGGACGTGTTATTTCTAATCTTGATGATCTTACAGAAAAAGATCTTGGTACTGCAGATTTAGCTCATCAAAAGAAAGTCGAATCCGACAAGTGGGTATTCATTGAAGGATGTAAACATCCACAATCTGTAACTTTACTTATTCGTGGTGGTTCACAAAGAGTTATCGATGAAGTTGATCGTTCAATTCATGATGCTCTAATGGTAGTAAAAGATGTAATTGAAAAACCAGAAATTGTTGCAGGAGGCGGAGCACCAGAATCATATGCCGCATCTAAACTAAAAGACTGGGCAGATAGCTTTGATGGTAGAGAACAACTTGCAATTAAAAAATATGCAGAGGCATTGGAGGTCATTCCTCTCACAATAGCTGAAAATGCAGGAATGGATCCTATTGATACAATGGCTACACTTAGAGCAAAACAAAATCAAGGTCGTAAATGGACAGGAATTGATGCAAGAAATACAAGAATTGCAGATATGTTAGCTATTGATGTTGTAGAGCCTCTTGCAGTAAAAGAACAGATAATCAAATCTGCTACAGAAGCTGCCTGTATGATTCTTAGAATTGATGATGTAATTTCAGTTTCTGGCGCACGATAAATCTTTTTTATATAATTAGCTAAAACTTAAGCAATCCCATTTTCATTAGATATTATTGTATAAACTAGGAATAGATCTTGGTGGAACTAAAGTAGAAGCAATTCTACTAGATGAAAATCTTGACACAATTAAACGAAAAAGAGTTTCAACTCCGCAAAATGATTATTATAAAATACTAGATACAATTAGTCTGCTAGCTGCAGATCTTTTAGGAGATATTGATGATTATTCTATAGGAATCTGTACTCCTGGTGCAATTTCAAAAAAAACTGGTTTGATAAAAAACAGCAATACTCAATGTCTTATAGGAAAATCACTCAAAGAGGATTTAGAAAATAAACTAGATAAAAAAATTTCTATGGAAAATGATGCAAATTGTTTTGCAATAGCTGAATCTACAATGGGTGCTGCAAAAGAATTTGATGTTGTTTTTGGAGTAATAATGGGCACTGGTGTAGGTGGAGGTATAGTTATTGATGGAAAAATTCATCAAGGTAGAACTAACATAGCTGGAGAATGGGGACATCACACATTACATCAAAATGGAAATAATTGTTATTGTGGAAAGCAAGGTTGTGTTGAGACATACATTAGTGGTCCAGCATTAGAAAAACAATGGAAAGAACTAACTGGAAAATCACAAAGCATGCCTGAAATTATACAAAATCTTGAGAATTTCAAGGCAAAGCAATGGAAGGACGAATTTTTGGAAAACTTTGGATTTGGATTGGCAAATGTAATTGATATTTTGGATCCAGATGTGATAGTTTTGGGAGGAGGTTTATCTAATATTGATTTTTTGTACACTGAAGGAAAAGATTCAGTATATCACAAGGTCTTTTCAGATTTAGTTGATACTCCAATACTAAAAAACAAATTAGGTGATTCTGCTGGAGTTTTTGGTGCGGCATTACTGTAAAATCTAGTCTAAATTACTCCAAATTTAGAATTTTGTGACTCTAGGATATTTGGCGTGTATCTATTCAAATTAAATTGTATTCTTTTACAATCTTCCATTTTTCCACATCTGAAAAAAATTTTTGTACAACGAGCTTGTTTACAATAAATTCATTTTTAATATCTAATTCATTTATTATTTTTATTTTTTCTTCTATTGGCAAGATTTTGTAAATTAGACTGATGTGTGGATTAAATTCATATTTTGCAATTTTTTCAAAATGTTTTTTAAGATTTTTATAAATCAATTCCAGTTGATTGTTTATTTTTAATTCTACGTATACAGTCTTCCATAATTCCTCAGATTGTAAAACTTTTGCTTTTTCTACCAGAAATGAATTACAATTCAGCATCGCTTCTTTAGCAATACTCTCAATTAAGCTCATTTCTGAGTCTATCAATCCATAAACTGTAATATGTGGTTCAAATTTTGGAGCATGATATTTTTCTGAAAGCTCATCAATGATCTTCTTTAGATAACCTCTATCATTTTTAGAAAAGGTAAGCCAAATTGCATGCATATTATTCAAATTTTATTAAGTGCAGCCTTCCATTTTTGCAATAAAATAACCATTTGTCATTATCTCAATTTCAATTTCTTCTGATACAGATTGCGTATGACAAAACCTACATTCTTCTGTAGTGACTTTGGCATCTGTCTCTCCAATACTTTTTAGCCATTCTTTTGCAAATGTGATTACTTTTTCTGTATCATTTTTGTCAGTTATTACATCAAAATGCATGGTGTGTCCATTTTTTGATTTTACATATGTATCAAATATATGAAAACCCATAATCATCTCAAAAAAATTTGATTATTAATGGATTACTTTTGAAATAGTTGTATAGAATCTATTCGTAAGAGAGGGGCATTCTATTTTTATTGTGGCTCAATTGTTGCAGGAGGTTTACTTGAAATTGCATATGTTACCCATGTTACATCCTCTACCTCATTTGTAATTCTGTTGCTGATTTTTTCTAGTAATGCGTGTGGTAGTCGGGTCCAGTCTGCTGTCATTGCATCAACAGAGTCTACTACTCTGATCATTACGATATTTCCATACTTTCTTTCATCTCCTACCACCCCGACTGCTTTATCGTCGCCCACTGCTGCATATGCTTGCCACACTTTACCATAAAGATCAGATGCAATCAGTTCATCTTCTACAATCTTGCTTGCCACTTTAGCTATCTGAAGTTTTACTGGAGTGACTTCACCAATAATTCTTACAGCTAGTCCAGGTCCTGGAAATGGATGTCGCATGAAAAGTTTTTCTGGAACTCCTAAAATTTTAGCTATTTTTCTTACTTCATCTTTGTATAGATCACGCAATGGTTCTAATATTTTCAAATCAAGCCAATCTGGCAGTCCACCTACATTATGATGTGATTTTATTACTGCAGCTGGACCTTTTGAAACTCCGCTCTCTATTACATCTGGGTACAATGTACCCTGTGCAAGCCATTTGAAAGGTCCATTTTTTTTTGCAAATTCAGTAAAAACATGAATAAACTCCTCACCCACAACCATTCTTTTTCGCTCTGGGTCTTCCACGCCTTTTAGTTTGTACAAAAAAACTTGGGCAGCATCAACTGCTGTAAAATTTACATTAAAATTATTTTTAAACATCTCTTCAATTTCTTTTTCTTCATTTAATCGTAAAAGACCGTTATTTACAAAAACACATTTTTGTCTATTGCCAATTGCCTTGTGAATCAGTAAAGCTGTTACAGTAGAATCTATCCCTCCACTTACACCGCACAAGACATTTCCTTCGATTTTTGAAATTTTTTCTACTGCAGCATCGATAAATCCTTCCATAGTCCAATCTTGTTTAGCACCACAAACTTTCAAAACAAAATTCTTGAGAATTTCTGTTCCTTGTTCGGTATGAACAACTTCCGGATGAAACTGAATTCCATAAATTGACTTTTCTTTTGATGCAATTGCCGCAGCCTTTGCACTTTCAGTATGCCCTATAACTCTGAATCCTGGTGGAATTTCTTCTGCTTCATCACCATGACTCATCCATGCCCTAACTGATTCACCAATTCCGCTTAGGAGATCCTCATCACTGTCAATTGTTAGTAACGATGAGCCATATTCTTTGTTGGCTCTTTTTACTTTACCACCAAATTTATTTACAATTAATTGATGTCCGTAACAAATTCCAAGTAGTGGTAAATTCATATCAAAAATCTTATTTTCTGGAACAGGTGCGTCTGAATTATACACACTTGATGGACCTCCCGAAAAAATTATTCCCTTAGGGTTGTGCTTTTGTAATTCCTCAAAACTAATATCAAAAGGAACAAGCTCCGCATATACGGAAAATTCTCTAATTCTTCTACAAATCAAATGACTATACTGCGACCCAAAATCTAAAACTACAATCTTGTCCATAAAATCACTTTTTGATGTTTTCAAGCATACGTGTAAGTGACCATCCTGCAGTGTTAATTATTTCATTTAGTCTCTCTTTCTGCCTGTAATTTTTGATAATTATTTCTCTAATGTCTGAACCATTTTTGTTAATTATGTAGTCAATTACTGATTCTTTTTGGATTTTACCGTTTTCTGCTTCTGCAGAGTCTTTTCTCTTCATTTCTCCTATGATTCTATCAATAAAAAATGATTTAAATGGTGGTGTATCTGCGTTTATTTCCATATTTTCTTCTAAAACTATTGAAACCTGATCAGGTGTGATGTAAGCATTTGCAATAATTTTTCCATCACTTCCATTTGTTATGGGAATTGAGATTTCTTCTGGTTTCTCAGTAGATGCGGCTGAGATTTTCGTAGATGGTTCTGAATTTTTTACTGTGCTAAGTGCAGAAGCTTTTGTAAAACTAGATTCTTTTAATACCAAATCTAAAATTGTCAGATTTTTTTCTAATAATTCTATAGCATTTTGATGCTTGTCAATTTGCTTGACCAAACTATCCCTCATAGCAACAATGTCTCGTATTTGTTCCTCTGAGAATTTCACAATTTCTTTCATATGTATATGGGTATTAAATGCATTCTAGATAATAACATCAAGTTCACTATAGGATATCTTTTCAAATCCTCTAATTGTTCCTGATGTTGTAAATAACTGCGATCTTGTTTTTCCTGATAACCATTCTAAAAGTGATTTGCCTTTTCTTAATTTCTTTAATTTATTTTCTCTCTCTGCTGCTTTTGTTTGAGAATGCTTTCCTATTTTCCCCCCAAAATCCATTCCAAATAAAATAATTTTCTTTGCATTAAAATGACTTGCAAGAAAAACTGCCCTATCTCCATCAGTGAAACCTCCAAAATTATGTATATTTTTAAATGGTTTTGACTGTGTAGTGCCAATACAATTTTTAAAATTCTCTACAAGATATAATTTTACAATATTATCTCCATGTGCATGAATAACAAAAATTGAATTTGTCTTTCCAACTTTTATCAATGAATCTTTGTCCCCATCCAAGTCAGTAACAACAATGTCTGGTTTAATTCCATTTTCAACTAATGGTTTTACTGCACTGTCTGCCACAATTTTCACGGCTTTTTTAAAATTTTTCAATACTGGTATGGCTAAAGCCAATGATGGACCCGCACCTATAACAAAAACAGTTTTTCCTTTTATCTGCTCACTGATTTTTTTCACAGGAACAGTTTTTTTTAAAATCGAATCCAAAATAATTGCTGATGCTGTATCTTGCTTTTCACTATATTTGAATTCGTGTAGAATCTCTGAATATCTTTTATTCCAACCTGAAATCATCATATGACTCAAATTGGTATGGTTTATGATAAATCATGTGACTAAGCTTGGAAATGTAGGTGTGGGAGGGAAAAATCCAGTCCGAATAATGGGCATTTTAAACACTAGTCCTGAGTCATTTTACAAAAAATCAATTAAAACAACAAAACAACAGATTACAAACACAATAAAACAAATGGAAATTGATGGAGCAGATTTTATTGATGTTGGAGGAATGTCCACTGCACCATATCTATCTACATCAGTATCTGAAAAAATAGAATCACAAAGAATTCTAAATGCAA
>SICY01000083.1 GCA_009697485.1 Nitrosarchaeum sp. | reverse complement strand
CTAGAATGCTACTAAGGCTAGAAAATCGAGACAATACATTAATTGCATGAAAGTGTTCAGAAGAAGAAATAGCTACAAATTTTTTTTCTTTTTTTCCAGTTGTCAAAAGATCGGCCAATACAGAATCCTCTTTCCCATTAAAAGAACCAATGATCTTTGGTTGTTGATTAAGATCTTCCAAAGGATAATAAAAGTAAGAAATTTGCTTTCCTACTTCAAGACCTGTTACATGTTCAAGTAGGGAAATATTTTCATTGTTACCACCAAAACCAGTAGGCAGAGTGTAAATTACACAACTATTTTTTTTTAAAGAAGTCGTAGCATCTTTGAATTTTGAGTGAATTTCGGTTTTGATGTCTTGTCCTGTTTTTCTAATTCTTGGAGTAAAGAAGAGATATTGAGCTTTTGAAATGGCGACATCAATTGGCTCCATAGCCAATAATGGTTCATCTTCTTTTAGAGAAGATACATTTGGGTAAGTTTTAGCTATTTCTGCTTTTAGAGAAATTGCAGATGGTGTTGATTCATCAATGATGTATACATCTGCTCCCTTTATTGCCATTTGACATGCAATAGCATAACCTTCGGTACTAAGTCCATAAACAACAACTTTTGCTCCCCCCATTACACATAAGGCTGGTAATAGACTAAGAAAAACTTATTGAACTTACCATAATAATGGAAAATACTTGAAAATATGGATTGATATTCTAACTCCTAAGCAATTGTTGTTTTCTGAACCAATGATTGAAAAATTAAGGAAAAAACATAATGTTTTGTGTACCTCACGATCATATGATGAAGTCTCAAAACTTGCAAAAATTCGAAATTTTGACCTAGTTTGTGTCGGAAAACATGGAGGAGGTGAAAAATATGGCAAACTTGAGGCTAGTACAAACCGTATAAATGAATTGTCTTTGTTAATTGATAAGTTTTCTCCAGAATTGGCAATTAGTTTCTGTTCTCCTGAAGCAGCAAGAGTATCATTTGGGATGGGAATTAAACACATTGCATTTTGTGATTCACCACATGCTAACGCAGTAATGAAGTTGACATTACCGTTAATTCAAAAATTATTAATACCATGGATTATTCCCAAGAAAGAATTTTCAAAATATGGAATAGATACAAAAAATATTATTCCATACAGAGCAATTGATGCGTATGTCACAATAAAAAGAAGTGTAAATCAGAAAGACTCTTTACCATTTAAAAACAATCATAAGAAAAATATTCTGATTAGAGTAGAAGAAGAGCAAGCATCATATACACAAAAATCAGGAATAATAATTCCAATAATAAAAGAAATCATAAATGAATTTGATGGAGAAAATATTGTTATTCTTGGAAGATATTCTGAACAAATTAAAAACTTAAGAAAATTATTTGGTAAAAAAGCAAAAATTCTGAAAATGTCATTTGATGGAAAATATTTATTAAACAATACGCATGTTTTTCTAGGATCAGGTGGTACTATGACAGCAGAATCGGCGTTACTTGGGGTTCCAACTATTTCTTATAATGCAGTACCAAATATTGTTGAAAAGTATTTAGTAAGAAATAATCTTGTAAAAAGAGAAACAAATCCCAAAAAAATTAATAAGATTATCAAAAAAATCCTTGAATCATCTGATGATAGTTATAGAAAAAGAGCAAGAAAAATTTTAAATAATATGGAAGATCCCATTCAAAAATTAATCCAGGTCATTAGTGAATAATTGTGAATTGATTTTAGGTCAGAAAGAAACGTAAATAAAAAGTTCATTAAGGGAATCATGTTGCTCTTTTTTATCAGCCCTGTAGTGTAGCGGTCAAGCACAGGGGCCTTTGAAGCCCTTAACCCCAGTTCGAGTCTGGGCAGGGCTACCATATTTAAAAAAATAAACATCTACTGTAACACGAATATAATACCATGAATTTTCAGATTGTAACAAATGACAGATATCATTTTAGGAATGGGAGAAGTAGGTTCTACTCTGTTTGAATTACTTGTTCAACGTGGTTTTAATTGTG
>SICY01000019.1 GCA_009697485.1 Nitrosarchaeum sp. | reverse complement strand
CTGCAATCTTTACAAGGAGTTCATCACTGTATAGGCCATGTTCTTTGAGGACTTCTTCAACAATCTTGTTGGTATAGAAGAATCTGCCTACAGTTACTCTCTTTTCAAACACTAAAGCAAATGCTGGTTCCATTCCGTTTGAGCAATCAGCAATCATAGATAGTGTTCCGGTTGGAGCTACTGTAGTAGTCAAGACATTTCTTATTCCATGTTTCTTAATTTTCTCAATTAGTGCATCCCATTCATAGCAATGTGATTCTTTAGGTTTCTCATAATATCCTGCAATTGGAATCTTTCCTTCTGGATATTCTGTCTTTGAGCAAAGTGGAAATTCACCTCGAGATTTTGCAAGTGCCACACTTTCCTCCATGGAATAATAGGTCAATGCTTCAGATAGTTTTGATTGTAGTTCATAACCTTCCTTGGAGTTGTATGGGATTTTTAATTTGTATAAGAGATCTGCAACTCCCATTACACCCAATCCAATTCTTCTAGAATCTTTAGATGCAATGTCAATATCTTTTACAGGATAATGATTCACATCAATAATGTTATCCAAGAATCTGGTTGTCTTTCTGATTGTTTCTTCATATCTTTGCCAATCAAACTCATATTCTCCATCAGCCTTTCTTTTTACAAGATTAACCAAATTGATGGAACCAAGGTTGCATGATTCGTATGGATATAGACTCTGTTCGCCGCATGGATTTGTAGCTCTTAGTGGAGCTTGTCTTGCTTTGGCAAATACATTGTATTTGTTAATTTGATCAAAGAAGATCAATCCAGGCTCTGCACTCTTCCATGCAGACATAGCTATCAAGTCAATTAATTGATGTGCATTAATTTCTCTTACAGGTTTTCTGTCACGTGGACTACGTAACATATACTTGCCATCATCTGTGTTTACAAGTGCATTCCAAAAGTCTTCCCATATGCCTACACTGACATTAAAGTTCTCTAATACACCAGGCTCAGTTTTATTTGTAATGAATTTTTCAATATCAGGATGCCAAGCTTCAATGATTCCCATGTTAGCTCCTCTTCTCTTTCCACCTTGTTTTACAACTTCAGTTACAGTATTGATAATATTCATAAAAGATACTGGACCTGATGCTACACCAGATGTTGATGCAACAATATCACCTTCTTCACGAAGATCAGAATAATTGATTCCAACTCCTCCTCCAGATTTAAAAATTAGTGCTGCATCAGAAGTTGATTTCATGATTTGTTCCATATCATCTGGCATACCAAGAACAAAACATGCAGAAAGCTGACCCAATCTACCACCAGCATTCATCATTGTTGGTGAATTTGGTAGGAAATCTTGTGCAGTCATCAATTCAAAATATTCTGTGATCTTGTCTGCATAGTTATCAAATTTTTTGGCTGCAAGTAGTGTCAGAAGATCTTTAAAGTTGACTTTCATCTGGCCTTTGTTTGCAAGTGTAACATAGTGGTTGATTAAAGATCTAAAGTGCCATTTGTTGAGGAAGTATTCTCCAATCTTGAATTTGTAATCAAAATTATCTAATTTCTCAAGATATGTACGTGCTTCCTCAGTATTTTGGGTAATATTTCCAGATTTATCAAATACTTGAGCATCATATAAAATATCGCCAATTCCAACTAGAATTGCTACTCTCTCAAACATTTGAGTTGGAGATTCAGTGATTTCATTTTTACTATTTCTGAAAAGATATCTAGATGCTAATACTCTCAAGCAATTTAGATCAAAATTCTTTGAGACAGTATCTAAAGATTTTGTGTTTAAGACTTTCATTTTTTCGTCTCTTAGTTTTCTTCGTTCATGTCTGTAAACGATATACGCCTTTGCAATGTCGCTGTTACCACAATCGATAAGGGTTGATTCCACAATATCTTGAATATCCTCAACGGTAGGAGTTCTAGAACTTGTGAATCCTTGTTCGACTAATTTTTGCACGACTTTATTTGCAAGTTGATCGGCTAGCCCACGGTCAGCTTTAGAGGTGGCTGCCAACGCTCTGAATATAGCGTTTGAAATTTTATCTTGATTGAAAGCCGTTACAGCTCCACTGCGCTTACGGATCTCATTGATAGTACTTTCTATTTGTGATTTATCCAATTATAATCTCCCCGCAAGAGGTTAGAAAGAATACGGTATAAATGATTTGGCAGTATTTTCTGAAATTTCAGTTCAAAAATATTGACAACGGTCCAATTGATGTTGTAATGGCTTTTTTGATCAAACAGTCATGAATTCAGTGCGATGATCGCATAAAAAATTTACAGCACAACCATTAGTGAATTTTTGTTAGCTCATACTATTTATGATCTTGTATATAGACACTTAAAGAAGTCAATATAGTCATTAACTTAGGAGCGAGAACCGTTCTGATTAAATAGTCATATATTCAGAACTATGATCGTATGTATGAAACTGATCAAAACATTTTCTAAAATGATCGAAGATAGTTTTTAATTTACGAATTTCAGATTACATATGAAGACTTGCACTTTGGACACTTGTCTACAAAGTGTTCATCTTTGAATCCACATTCACCACAGAGTGCTACTTTCTTTACAGGCTTGAATGAAGATGTTAGTTCTGCTGCTTTCTCAATTGATTTTTTGATATCAATTTGAGTGGCGTTCTGATCAATATCAAGTCTGACTAGTAAACCACCATTGAGTAGCTTAGATAGTTTATTACATTCAGATATAATCTCGGTTTTACTTGTGTAATCGCCTATTTCAGAGGCGTTAAGAACTATTCCTTGTGAGTAAGAGTCACTATCCATAGAACTAAGAGCAGAATTTTTACCATATTTCTCACCATCTAGGTTTGCGAATCGGCTAGATCCCTCAGTTTCAGTCATGGATATAGCCACAGTATCGCCGAGTTCCTTGCCTTTTTTAGCCGCAATATCAACTGCAGTTTCTATTACTTTATTGAGTATCTCTCTTCCTTCCTTATTATCTTGGAATCCAAGAATATTGAAAACAGATTCCTTTAGGCCTACGAGATTAACAATAAGTGACACAGAACTTCTTTGCATGTATTGTGTATTCTTTGCAAGAATTGGATTTAGTCCTCTTCTAGTAAGATCAGAGATGTCTTTCTTTCTTAATGCCATAGAAGATAAGGCAGGTTTCATAAGTAATGCAAGTCTTGCTCTAAAGTATGTTTCGTCTTTATTGGATTCAAATGCGAGTCTTGGAAGATTGATTGAAACAGATTGTAGTGTTATTGCAAGTGGACCAGAATTTTTAGTTGTACCATTTGTAATGCCATAACTAGACACTTCACTTTTTGCAAACATCACTTTTCCACCAATCGAAATTATTTCTGCTAATGCTTCGGAAACATCAGTAACTTTTCCTTTATCAAAATCTATAATCAACCCAATTTTTGGAATTGGAGTTATCTTTGTGTAATTCTTGTATGCATTAATTATTGCATTAACAATTTTTAGATCAGCACCTAACTGAAGTCTAATTGAAACATTAGTGGCTCTTCTATTGTATTTTGATGTGGTAGATGCAGTAGCAAAGGCATCTGTTAGTTTTTGTTCAAGTTCTGGAATATTCTTTGAATGTTTTGTAAAGAGTGGAATCAATCCATCAAGTACAATTTCTTGCGAAGCTTCTTTGGAGAGTAATGATATGATTATCGACAAGGAAGATGTAAGATCATCAATTGATTTTGAAGATGTAATTCTAGATACATCAAGATACTTTCCACCAAGAATAACTCCATCTTCAATCAGTTCTTTTACATTAACAAATATGGTATCAGGTATCATTGACCAAATTCCTGGATTTGAAATGTGCATATCACCAGAAAGATGTGAATCAGCAACATCTTTTGGTAATACATTTGTGAGTAAATGTTCTGTAAACACTTTCTGACCAGTATTGAAAAGTAGGCCTTCTGCGCCATTATCTACATTATCCAGATTTGTGAGCATTGCTTGAATGTCATATACAGGCAGACCTAGGCGTGCTAGTTTATTGCGGTATTCCTCATGACCATGTTCTAAAAGAACAGAATTCACCATTTCTCTGATAAGTGAGCCAGTAAGATATGTTGTTTGATATTTGTAAATTCTATTTTCAACTTCTTCAGTAATTTTTTGAGCCAATTCCAATGGAAGACTACCTTCACGTACGAGTGATTGAATAATTTTGTGGGAATTGAATTCTTCAATTGATTCATGTGATGTTCTAACGTACATCTTTCCACTTTCAATAATTGATCGTTCTTCAATTTGTCTTGCCAAGCTTAAGACAAGTTTTCCAAGATTTGTAATTGTATAACGTCTTTCAGATTTGTTTAGTGCTACAAGAGATTGTCTCAATAATTTTCTCAAATGATATGCAAATTTGCCACTCTCTTTTTTGGATTTGAACCCTGCTAGGGACTTTAATTCGGAATAGGTTAATGGACCCTTTGAATTTAAAATTCTTAGAATATCTATTCTATTTGGACTTGCCATTACAGAAAAGATCATTCGTACACGTTTTGATGTAGATTGAAGAATTCCGCTTCGCTTTGGCTCTAGTTCTTCATCTAGTTCTTCATCTAGTTCCATATTATTTCACTAAAAAAGGGGTAAATAAGACTTATGACTAGATTGTTTTTAGATCAGTTTTCTCATTAAAATAAAATTTAGATGTTATTGTAATATTACAAATGTACAAAAAAATACAAAGTTATAAAGATTTTTAGATCTTAGATCAGTTTTCTTGTACATCCAGAGAAAATTCAGATGTTGATAGTTTTTGACCACATGATGGACACTTTCCATTATATGGATTCATCACATCTTTTATAGCTTTTAGCATTTTCATGTTAGCGATCTTTTCTCCACATTTACCACATGTAATTTCTACAGACATCAAAGTGATCATCTTTACAAAATTATTAAGAAATGATTATGATTTTTTTTAATAATTCAAACAAATAATTTTACTGTTTTTCAATGATAATGCCACGTTCATCAAAACCAGTGATTTTTGCTCTAGTTCCAACTGGAAGATCTTTAGGAGTCGCTATTCCTGCCATAAATCCAGAAATCCGCAGATTAGTCTTATCAAGCTGTAAAACAACAAAGGCATATGGCGTGTATTTTTCAAATCCTGCTGGCGGAACTGTAATTATTGTATAGGTGGCTACTGAACCTGTACCCTCCAAAATCTCGTCTTGGAATCCCTTGCTACCGCAATTTTGGCAGTAGTAGACATTAGAGAGATGTAGATGACCGCACTGTGTACATTTGTGAGTAAGGACCTTACCTTCTTTTGCTTTTTCAATAAGTTGTTCTTTTACAGACATTTTATACACTTTGGAATATGTGAACAGCACAACTAGCTCCAGTTGCACCAAAATTATGAGTTAAGCCAATTTTTGCATTTTTGACAGTTCGTGCTCCAGCTTTGCCAGTTAGTTGATCAAATACTTCTACTACTTGTCCAACACCTGTAGCTCCAATTGGATGTCCTTTTGACTTGAGACCACCTGAGGGATTAATTGAAATATCGGAATTTAATTTTGTTCTACCTTCACGAACAGCTTGAACTCCTTTTCCTTTTTCAAAGAATCCTAAATCTTCAGTATCAACAATTTCTGCAATTGTAAAACAATCATGTACTTCTGCAAAATCAATATCTTTTGCAGTGATTCCTGCCATTTTGAAAGCACTTTCAGCTGCAATCTTTGTACTTGGAATTGTAGTCATATGTTCACGACCTTGTAATGCAGCAGGTGAACCACCTCTACCAGAACCAATAACTTCAATGTAATTATTACCATTTTCTTTTGCAAATTTTTCAGAGCAAAGAATTACAGAACTTGCACCATCAGAGAAAGGACAGCAATCATAAAGTTTCAGTGGACTTGCAACAACGGCTGAATTCATTACATCGTCAATTGTGATCTTTTTTTGCAAATGAGCTTTTGGATTTAAAAGTCCATTGTCGTGATTCTTTACTGCAACTCTAGCAAAGTCTTCTTCTGTTGCATTAAATTCTGTCAAGTATGCTCTTGCCATTGATGCAAATAATCCAGGAAATGATGCACCAGCTTGTCCTTCATAGAAGAAATCCGAGCAATATGAAAAGTAAGTTGTTGTCCATTCTGTTCCAGTATGAGTTACTTTTTCAACTCCTGTCACTACAAGACAATCATAAAAACCGGCTGCAACATTTGCAAATGCTTCTCTAAATGCTACGGAGCCACTTCCACAAGCTGACTCTATTGATAATGACGGTTTATCTGAAATTCCCAGATTGCTCATCAAGACAGGTCCGAGATGCACCTGTTTGTCAGCAACTCCAAAGACGTTTGAAATGTATCCCGCTTTGATATCTTTAGGGTCAATTCCTGCACATTCTATAGCAGCTACGGATGCCTGAGTAGCAATATCAGATATACTATCGGCTAATTTTCCATATTTCGTGCTACCAGCACCAAGAACGCAAACCTTTTCCACTAATGTCGCTGACCAGATTCCCTATAAAAATTGTTTTAGTAAATTCATTACAAAAAATGTCCTCAAAGAAAATAGACCTTCAAATTGTACAAGCAGCAAGACATGTTGTAAAAGCTACAAAGTCAAAAACAGACATTTTCAAAAAAGAGATCATACAATACTTGGACACTAATGGATACCTGTCTTGGTCATCAAAAGAGAGAAAATATATGATTCTTGGGACAAATTCTCCAAAAAATGGACTAGTAGAATGTCCAGAATGCAGATTAGGTCAGTTGATGGTAATCAGATCTAGAACTACTAGAAAGAGATTCATGGGGTGTTCAAATTTTTATGGGGGATGTAAGGCATCATCACCACTTTTACAAAAAGCAAAACTCAGAGCAATAAAGATGTCATGTGATGTATGTAAGTGGCCAATGGTAATTTTTCGTTATTCAAGAAAGCAGAAATGGACAAAACAGTGTTCGAATTTTAATTGTGACAGCAGAAAACCTAAGCCTTCAAAGTAGGATAGATATCGGTTCGTCTATTTTTTAGCAATGGTAAAACTTTACGAACTTGTTTTACATTTTTTAATTCAATGTTAACATATCCAATTCCTTGTTTCTTTTTCATGTCAAGTAAAATTTTTCCATAAGGATCAACTACCATACTTCTTCCACAGTAGATATTTCCCACTTGATCTGGCGCTATTACATAGCAGCCATTTTCAATTGCTCGTGTTTTATTAATTGTTAGCCAATGTTCTTCTTTCATGTTACCTTTTACCCATGCTGATGGTGCAATCAAAACTTCAGAACCTGCAACAGCTAATGATCTTGACATCTCTGGAAATCTTAAATCATAACAAATCATCATTCCTATTTTTCCAATTGAAGTCTTTACAGGTTTTGCAATTTTTGATCCTCGTACCATTTTATCTGATTCTCTGAATCCTAAGGCATCATAGAGATGAATTTTTCTATATGTTGAGATTACTTTGCCTGATTTATCAATGACAAACGAAGTGTCATGTACTCGATTTTTTTTTGTACTTTTTTCATAAAATGAGCCTACAACATAGATGCGATTTTCTTTGGCTGTCTTTGCAATAGTATTTACAAAGTTTCCATTAATTGTTTCAGCTAGATTTGCAAGTTGTTTTGATGTTTGCGATGAATTTGTATAAAACATCATAAATTCAGGAAATGCTACAAGTGTTGCTTTTTTTTCTGCTGCTTTTGTAGTATAGCTGATAATCTTTTTTAGATTAATTTCTTTATCAGTAGAAGCCTTGAATTGTACAACTGCTACTTTCATAAAATTTGTAATTATAAATGAGAATAAAAGGATAAAGTGGTTGTAAGTTATGTAATAGACCATAATGTGTGTATGTTTGTACCTGTGACTGGAAAAGAATTATTCCAGTTTTTTTTTAAAAAAAATAATTAAAATTGGTTTCCTGCTAGAAACCAATTTTCTTTTGGATTATCCTCAAAAACCACAATGACATGAGATTCTTTTGTTTTAAGAATCTCTACTGCCGATTTTGTGATTGCTTTTGCATATTCGTCTTTTTGTTGTTGAGTTCTTCCTGAGTACATTGATACTGTAATCAACGGCATGATTGGTTTGAAAAAGTTTCATTGATTTATTCTTTAAAGTATTCTAGTTAGGTTTTATACCCATATCTTGTTCCATAAGTAAATTCAGAGCTATGTGTCTTCTTGTATAGATAACCCGTAGCAAGTCCTACTGCAAATCCACCAATATGGGCAAGATATGCAACACCGTCTCCTGCAATACCAAATCCTCCTATAAAAAATGGGAGTAAATTTTGAAAGACAAGCCAAAACGGTAAGAACCATCTTGCTTGAATGTGCATCATTCTCATAAAGAATCCCATCATCATAACAGTCTGAATTTTAGCTCTTGGAAAAATTACAAGATATGCACCAAGTACTCCAGATATTGCACCAGATGCGCCTACTGCGGGAATTACACTGGCAGGATCACCAAGTATGTGAATCAATCCTGCACTTATTCCCCATATTAGATAAATTGCTAGATATTTTATTTTACCAAACTTTAGTTCAATGTTATCACCAAATATCCATAAAAATAACATGTTACCGCCAAGATGCATTGCACCACCATGCAAGAAAATAGAACTTAGAAGAGAGAGATATGGTGCATCAGGACATGCGACATGTAGTGGACCTTCACCAAAATCTATGTTAGATACAGTTCCACCTGTAACACAATTTGGTACTGCACCCCAATTATAAAATAAATTATATGCACTGTTATTTGTAAATTCTATAAATTGTCCAGTATATGCAATTTCAATAAGAAATACTAGGACATTAATTGCAATTAATACATAGGTTACTTTTGGTTTGTATCCTGAAGGATGTGGATTTTCATCTCGTAATGGAAACATTAGATATTAAGATTGATTAAAGTTTGTATAATAAGATTTATCATATCAAGTAAATTAAATTATAATTATTTTTCGTTTCACAAGATTTTCAATCATGTTTAGAAAATCATCATCTGAAATTTTATCTTCAGACCACCAAGATGCTGTTATTTTAATCCATGACGGTAGTTTCCAATTTGATTGAGCAGTCACTTCTTTTGATGTTACTACGACAATTCCTTTTTCAAACAAGAAATCTATTCCTTCAAGAAATTCTGAATTAGATATTTGATCTGTAGACCACCAATTTGCATTTGTTTTTATCCATTGTGGAATTTTAGAGGTTT
>SICY01000018.1 GCA_009697485.1 Nitrosarchaeum sp. | reverse complement strand
CAGAGGAGGGTTTGCATCTTCATGGGGTAAGTATATCTCTGAACCAGAATTGGCCAAGAAAGATCTGAGAGTTCTTTGTTTAAACTGCAATGAAATTAGACAACCACAAGCCAAAACTGAACCCAAAAAATCAAAACCTCTGAATAAAAAAAGCAGATATTTTCCTAGATAATCTCTTCAAAATCATTTTTGAGAATTTATTAACACTTTAATTATAATAATTCCGTTTTAAAATTATGGATAATGACTTTAAGGCATTAGGGATTAGTCTTGTTGTAATGGTTGGAATTGTTGTAATTTATACAATATTTTCAGGTTAATTTCACACCTTTACAATTTCTACATCTTGTCCAAAAATTACAGTGGACACTATTTTGTGTTCTTTATCTATTACTGATTGAATAAAATCTGCAAACACCTCCACCTGTGTTTCGTCCTTTAGAATAATACTATGAGCTGATTTATCTTTTAATGCAACAACTAATTCATTACCAACTATGTTTAAAATTGCTGTAATGAAAGTCTCGTTTGCATCTTTGATAAAAAGTAAACTAGATAGCTTTTGAGCCTCATATTTATCATCACAACTAACTCTGACTTTCATTTATTCTCAAAAAGAAACTGTTCTATCTGATCTTTTGCTTTTTCTCTTTTTACCTGATGAACTACAAGAAACTCATTTATTTTTTCAATCAAAATTGCTTTTAATTCCCCTGTCAACATCTTTCCTGATTTATAATCATCATGAATTGATTTCAATTTGTTATCATCTGGTTCAAAAAATATTCTAAGATATTGATAAGACACATCGATATCTGGATTTCCGCCAAGTTTTCTATGTTGTTCAATATCTGATTGACCACCAGAAAATGCATGTTTGTTAATTTTTTTCTTAACTGTATTTGGAGAATCAGTCGTGTAAATAGTCCCATTCTCATCCGAGGCTGACATTTTTCCTCCAGGTCCAGATAATCCTGGAATCATAATGTTATGAATTAAAGCTGGTTTTGTTTTTCCAATTTTTGGAGCAATATCTCTTGTTAATCTAAAATGAGGATCTTGATCAACTCCTAAAGGAATCAAAACTGGTTTATCTTCAATAAAGCACGGTGCAGATTGTAATGATGTATAAAATATCATGCCAATATTTGTTTCATTTGTAAATCCAAATACTGCCTTTGTATTTGAGAAATTAATTTTTTTTGCTACTTGTGCCGCAATAGGATATAGAGTCTGAATATTTTTTGTATTGATAATTATCTTTGTGTTATTTGGTTTAAAACCCAACGCAATAAAATCAAGTGCATTTTCATATGCAAATTTACTTGTATCTTCTAAAGTAAGATTCTGTTTTGAATAAAATTTTTCATCGTCTGTAAGTTGAAAGTACATATTTACGCCAAATTTGTCTTGAAGCCATTTTGAAAATATCCATGGAACTAAATGGCCAATATGTGTATGACCTGATGGTCCTCTACCCGTATACAGGAAAAATTTTTTACCTTTTTCATAATCATCTAAAATTCTATTCATTTCTCTGTGGGAAAAGAAAATCCCTCGTCTTAACATAAAATGGTCTTCGCCTGTGATTTTTTTGATTCTCTTTAGGATTTCAGATGAAATTTTTTCAGTTCCAAATTTTTTGATTAATTTATCATAATCTATATCCCCTTCAACATGCCAAGGAGTCACAATAAAGTCGTCAGCTGACATTCATTTTGACTTAGGTTAAGGTTTAAAAAGTCTTTTTCAGTCTTTCTGCTGATGTCACAAGTCTTTCATGAAATTGAAAAAAAAATCATCACCTCATTAAAAAACAATCCAAAGCAAACTCCTGAAAACCTTGAAAAATCTACTAATCTATCCCCCGATCAAATTCGAAGGGGAATAGAGTGGCTTAAACTAAAAGAATTAGCTATTGTAAATGAATCTCAAACCGTTAACCTATTTCTTGGGAAAAATGGTTTGGAATCTTTTCACAAAGGATTGCCTGAAAGAAGATTACTTGATTTGCTAAAAAATGAATCAAAAAAATTACAAGATCTACAAAAAGAACTTGGTTCTATTTTTGGTCCTGCCATGGGATTGGCAAGAAAAAATAATTGGGTTGATACATCTGAAGATAAAATTTTTCTAAAAAATTATCCTTCTGAACTTCCAGGAGAAAAGACACTAAAACAAATTGGAGAAAATAAAATATCTAAAAGTGAACTTGACATAGATGATTTATCTAGTATTTTGAAAAGACCTGATTTTATAATCGAGGATATAATTAAGACAAAAGAAGTGTCATTAACAGAAAATGCCAAATTAATTGAAATAACTACTGGTTCATCAAGCGCAATTAATGTTGAATCCAAAGTGTCAGATGTATTTGTTGCCCGAACTCATCCTCTTAAAGATACAATTGATGAAATCCGTGAAATCTTTGTTACATTAGGTTTTACAGAAATTATTGGCAATATGGCTCAACCTAGCTTTTGGAATTTTGATGCATTGTTTACTCCACAAGATCATCCTGCAAGAGAATTGCAAGATACATTTTATCTTGATGGATTATCTGCAAAAAAAATTGGAACTTCAGAACAAATTAGAAAAATTTCTGAATCTCACAAAAAAAGTTGGCGATATTATTGGGACATTAACGAGGCAAGAAAAATGGTTCTTCGAACACATACAACATGTGTGACGATTAAACATCTTGCAGAAAATAAACCTGATGAGGCTAGAGTGTTCTCACTTGGACGTGTATTTAGAAATGAAAAAGTAAGTTACAAACATCTTGTGGAATTTAATCAGATTGAAGGTGTTGTAGTTGGAAAAAATGCAACTTTACGTGATTTAATGGGAATACAACGAGAATTTTATAGAAGAATTGGAATCACAAAAATAAAATTTTGGCCAACATTTTTCCCTTATACAGAACCGTCTCTTCAAACAATGGTGTATAATGATAGATTAGAAAAATGGGTAGAGCTATTTGGTATGGGAATTTTTAGACCAGAAGTAACAAAACCACTTGGAATAACTAAACCTGTTCTAGCTTGGGGTGGAGGTATTGAAAGAATTGCAATGCTAAAGTATGGATTAGATGATGTTAGAGAATTTTACAACAATAATTTGAGCTGGTTGAGGAGTGCAACAAAATGCCAGTAGTTGAATTATCTTATTCTAGACTTCAAAAATTACTTGGAAAAGTTTCAAAAAAACAAATTTCTGATTCCCTTCCTTTTCTTGGGTTGGATATTGAATCTGAAGACAAAGATCTAGTTAGAGTGGAGTATAGTCCCAATAGACCTGATTACTCTACTGATTTGGGAATTGCACTTGGCTTACAGGGTTTGTTTGGAATTAAAACTGGAGCCATAAAATTAAACATCAAAAAATCAAATGATTATGTAATTCATGTAGAGCCATCTGTCACTAAAATCAGACCATTTGTAACTGGAATTATTGCAAAAAATGGTAGAATTGACGATACTATAATCAAACAACTGATGGCAATGCAAGAAGACCTTCATTTTGGAATTGGAAGAAAAAGAAAAAAATCTTCTATTGGAATTCATGATTTAGATAAAATCTCTTTCCCACTAAGATACACTACTACTAAAAGAGATCACAGATTTGTTCCATTAAACTCTGATAAGGAACTCACAATATCTGAGATTCTTGATAATACTGATGTGGGCCAAGATTATGGAGCAATTCTTGGAAATTCCCCTCAAGTTCCGCTTATTTTAGATTCAAAAAAACAAACTGTATCTTTTCCACCAATAATTAATGCGGCAGTAACGACTGTTACAACAAAAACAAGAAACCTCTTTGTTGAAGTTACTGGGATTAACAAAGATGATGCAGAAGACATGCTTTCTGTTGTTGCAACCATACTTCAGACTGCTGGATTTGCTCTAGTGTCCACAAAAATTTCTGGTGCTAAAAACACTTCACCAAAATTAGAACCAAAGAAAATACTGATTAATTCCGTTCTAATCAATCAAATGCTTGGATTGAATCTTACTAATTCTCAGATTATTTCTTCTCTTAAAAAGTCAAGATTGGATGCTGCTTTAAAAGGAAAAAATATTGTTTGCAGTATTCCTTCATACCGCTTTGATATATTTGGTCCAATGGATTTAGTTGAAGAAGTTACCCTGGGTTATGGAATACAAAATTTAGAGCCTATTTTATCTCCGTCTCAAACTTTAGGACAAACAAATCCAATATCAATAAAACTAAAATCACTTAGTCTGATAATGATTGGACTTGGATATACTGAAGCATTGAATTCAAGCTTGACAAGTAAAAGAGTTCTCTATGAGATGACAAACAGAGAACCAATGAATATGATCTCAGTATTGGACTCAAAAAGTCAAGAACATACAATTTTGCGAGATTCTATTCTTCCAGGATTATTGGAAAATCTCTCCAGAAATATTCACATATCTTATCCTCAGAGACTATTTGAGACAGGGACTATTTTTTCTCAAGGAAATCCAGTTAATGAAACAGCTAGTTTTGCAGGAATCAGTGCACATCAGGATTCGACTTTCACTGAAATTAAATCCATTTTACAATCTGCGTTAAAAACTGGATTTGATCTAGACATTGAAACAAAAACCTTTTCACACCCAATTTTTGAGGAAGGAAGAACAGCTTCGATTTCAGTACACGGTAAGACAATTGGAATTGTGGGAGAAATTAATTCAAAAACAATTGAAAACTACAAGATACGTGTTCCTGTAGTGGGATTTGAGATTTCTCTTTCCGGATTAATATTTGACTGAGTTTTTTGATAATTTTGTATTGAGCATCTCTGATTGTCTTTTTTCTAGTTCTCTTTTCTAATTATGCTCACGGTGCTAACTTCTTTAGAATTTGTGCTTGATGACTGATTCTTTGAGATGTTATAGATCAATGGTTTTTAGCATAGCTAAATCTATACTTAAACGCCCAAGAGCAGGCACACAGACGGATTAGGATGACGCTGATCGTATTGATACCAATGATTTCTAATTCACCCAGGTGTGCTACAAGATGGGCAACCCCGGTTAGAAAACCCAAGGAGGTTTAGGCTAAAATTACCAATGATCTTGCGCGAGTCAGAACCGGGGAACATTTACAAATTTTCAAAAACATAAAACATCCCACATGATATGAGCTATGAAAATGGTGAACTATTGGTTAGCCAAACAAGAACCAGACGGACCTAGAGGATACAATTTTGAAACTCTAAAAAAAGATAAAAAAACAATTTGGGATGGAGTTCATAATAATCTAGCACTCAAACATATGCGAGAAATGAAAGATGGCGATCTTGTTTTATTTTATCACACTGGTGATGAGAGACAAGCAGTTGGTATTATGGAAATAGTTTCAGAACCATATCCTAATCCAAAAGAAGACAATAAACGATTCATTGTAGTTGATGTCAAATATAAAAAATCATTAAAACGACCAGTAACTTTAGATGAGATAAAAAAACAGAAAACATTTCAAAATTGGGAACTTATTCGTATTTCTAGATTATCTGTAATGCCTGTTCCAAAGCATATTTGGGATACTATTATTGATATTTCTCAAAACTAAATTCGTCATAATCGGTTTATTGATATAGTCGATTCATTTAATGATTACATGGCAACAGCTTATGTTTTAATAAACTGTGAACTAGGTTCTGAAGAGGCTATCATACAGCAACTCAAGGGTCTAGATGGTGTGAAGGAAGTTCATGGTACTTTCGGAGCATATGATATCTTGGCCAAGATTGAGTCTGATACTGTTGAAAAACTTAGAGAAACAATTACTTGGAAAATCAGAAAAATTGAGAAGATTCGATCTACACTAACCCTCATGGGTATAGAAGGCCAATCATAAACACTCTTTTTTCTTATCATGATTTTACATTTTATTTTTGTTGTAAAAGAAGAGGATCGTGAGAAACGTAAACTAGAATTTGACTATGTACAACAAATGGCAAATTTTTACAAAGTCTGGATCAAAGAAAAATTTGGTCAAGACTTTGAAATTCAATGCGATGAATTAATTACAAAACCAAGAAGTCTATTTCAAAAATTAGATACACATACACTCATTAAAGATCATGAGCAAAGAGGAACCCAAATTTACCATTTCTATCTTTGTCATTTTAAACCCATTTGGACTGACTGCACATGTGAAGGATATCATGCTGAAAACTTTGGTATGGTTTGGTGGCAACCTCCAAAAGATCCTTCTGACACATTGTTTCTTGCAGAAAAAAACTGCACTACTGTTTCCCATGTATTGACACATGAGCTTTTACGAGCATCAGGACACAAAAAATTCATCGGAGATGTTCACGATATCTGGACCAAACATTTCTACGATCAATTACATTTTGAACAATATGGAGCAAACTTTGAAAAAACAGAAGGAAAACCAATGTTTCTTACAATCGACACATCTAACTTAAAATAAATTTTCTCTAAATTGAAATTAACACTTTGTTACTGAATAAATATTATTTTCAAAATTTGCAGTCTTGAAATCAAGCTTATTTTCAGTATCATGTGTTCTGGATTTGCTCAAGTTTTCAAGCTCAACTAAAGCATCGCCTCTAAATCCTACTGAAGAACCATAAATTGCATCACTTAACATAGTTCCATGATCTCCTTTCTTAATGTCATCAACCATCTCATAGAATCGTATGGTTTCTTTTTTGTTTACAGGGTTTCCAATTGCTTTGTTATGTGCAACTGCAATGTACATTCCATTGTTTTTAACAGCGACAGGAATTTTATGATTTGTTCCACTGGCTCCTGGAATTGCTTCATTTACTAAAACCTCACATTTATGATACATGCTAGAAACATATGCATAGAATCTATACTGTGCATATTTCCCTGCGTTATCTTCTTCACATCCGACAAATACTTTATGTAAAAGTTCTAAAGCCTCATCATTCATACTTTGTAATCTATCGTCTATTCTTCCTCTTTCTAGAAGCTCTGATTTACATTCTTTTGAAATTAATACTAAAATGAAATCTGGCAAATTATAATTTTTTAGAGCAGCAACATATGCACCTGCTTGTGACATTCCAAATTTTGGAAAACCCTTATTGACCATCTAAACACCTTAATTTAGAATATTTGTAACTCCCCAACAATCAATTATAGAGCTGCTTTTAGTTTATAATTGTTCAGAAATTAACACGCCTATCATAATATTTATTGCAATTTTTGAATTGCAAATATTAAATTCCGGTTAAACTAACCGAATGATGTGGAAATAGGTACTACTCCAGAATTAGTAACTCATGTTTACAAAAAATTACAAGAAAATATTCAAAAATACCGAAAAGTAATTGGAAGACCATTAACACTCACTGAAAAAATACTTGCTGGACATTTTGATCAAGTTGGCGACAAAAATCTTGATGGAGGTAAAAACTATGTCTTCCTTATTCCTGATAGAGTAGCATTACAAGACGTAACTGGACAAATGGTGATGTTACAATTTATGCAAGCAGAACTTAAACAAACAGCTTTACCAACAACTGTTCATTGTGATCATCTGATACGAGCACAAGTAGAAGGTGACACCGACATGAAAATTGCCCTTGATGAGAATAGTGAGGTTTTCAAGTTTCTACAATCTGCTGCTGGTAAATATGGATGTGGTTTTTGGAAACCTGGTGCAGGAATTATTCATCAAGTTGTTCTTGAAAATTATGCATTTCCAGGTGGATTGATGATTGGCACTGATTCTCATACTCCAAATGCAGGTGGTTTAGGAATGATTGCTGTTGGAGTAGGTGGATTAGACGCAGCAGAAACTATGGCTGGAATGCCTTGGGAATTACTTTATCCAAAAAGAATTGGTGTAAAATTAACTGGGGAACTAAACGGATGGACAGCACCAAAAGATATCATACTCAAAGTAGCTGAAGAATTGACAGTTTCAGGAGGAACAAATTCTGTTATTGAATACTTTGGGCCTGGAACAAATACTATTAGTTGTACTGGAAAAGCTACTATTACTAACATGGGTGCAGAAGTAGGTGCAACATGTTCTATATTTCCATATGATCAAAGAATGGAAACTTATCTAAAATCTACAAACAGAGAAAAGATTGCTGAACTTGCAAATCATAATAAAGAATTGCTTGTGGCAGATCCTGAAGTAGAATCTAATCCAGAAAAATTCTTTGATAAAATTATTGAAATCAATCTTTCAACATTAGAACCTCATATTGCTGGCCCTCATACACCTGATCTCGTAAGACCGATATCTGATTTAGCTGACGATGTAAAATCTAATCAATACATTGATTCAATATCTGTTGCACTGATTGGAAGTTGTACAAATTCATCTTATGAAGATATGTCAAGAGCAGCAAGTTTAGCTGAACAAGCAAAATTAAAAGGCATTAAATCAAAAATTCCTTTACTAATCACACCTGGTTCAGAACAGATCAGAAGTACTATTGAAAGAGATGGACAAATGCATTCACTAAAAGAGATTGGAGCTACGGTATTGGCAAATGCATGTGGTCCATGTATTGGTCAGTGGAAAAGACCTGAATTAGAAAATGATGAAAAAAATACAATTGTAACTAGTTTTAATCGAAATTTTCCAGGTCGTAATGACGGTCACAGAAATACTCTAAATTTTATTGGTAGTCCTGAAATGATCATTGCACTTGCTTTGGGAGGTAGACTTTCATTTAATCCTCTAAAAGATGAGTTAACTGCATCAGATGGAACAAAATTCAAACTTGAACCACCAAAACCTGCACTCGAAGTCCCAAAAAATGGATTTATGATACCTAAAGGAATTTTTGTTTCTCCTCCTGAAAATTCAAGCAATATTGAAGTGATAATTGATCCTAATAGTAAAAGACTACAACGTTTAGAACCATTTTCTATGTGGGATGGAAAAGACTTTGAAGATATTCCAATAATGGTTAAAGCAAAAGGAAAATGCACAACAGATCATATCTCTCCTGCAGGCGCTTGGTTATCTCTTCGAGGTCACATTGATAACCTCAGTGATAATCTGCTCTTGGGTGCTGTTAATGCATTTAATGATGAAATTGGTAAAGGAAAGAATCTCTTAAACGGTCAACTTGAATCTTTTTCAATAATTGCAAGACAGTATAAAGAAAAAGGAATGAGATGGGTAATCATAGGTGATAATAATTATGGTGAGGGAAGTAGTAGAGAACATGCTGCAATGACTCCTAGATATTTGGGATGTGCAGCTGTTATTACAAAAAGTCTTGCCAGAATACATGAAACAAACTTGAAAAAACAAGGAATCTTGGCATTGACTTTTAGTAATCCCGATGATTACAATAAGATCCAAGAAGATGACAGAATTAGTCTTATTGGTTTGAATAATCTAGAGCCACAAAAACCAGTTAGGTGTATCATTAAACACAAAGATGGAACAAAGGATGAAATTTCTCTTAACCATTCTTATAATAAAT
>SICY01000017.1 GCA_009697485.1 Nitrosarchaeum sp. | reverse complement strand
ACGAAAGTCTGGCTTAGCGATCCATCGTGTGCCCACTATTGGGGCCCGGTGGTGACAGAAAAATTACCCCAGGGATAACAGGCTCGTCGCGGGCGAGAGCTCCTATCGACCCCGCGGTTTGGTACCTCGATGTCGGCTTTTCCTATCCTGGTCCTGCAGCAGGGGCCAAGGGTGAGGCTGCTCGCCTATTAAAAGGGAACATGAGCTGGGTTTAGACCGTCGTGAGACAGGTCGGTCTCTGCCTGATGGAAGCGTGGATGTCTGAGGGGAAGTTGCTCCGAGTACGAGAGGAACAGAGCAGCGTGGCCACTGGTTTACCGGTTGTCTGATAAGGCAGGCCGGGCAGCTAAGCCATTTGGGCTAAGTGCTGAAAGCATCTAAGCACGAATCCCATCCCGAGAAAAGACATCCTTTCGTAAGATGAAGGTCGGCAGCAGAAGACTGCGTTGATAGGAAGGTGGTGTAGATCACAAGCTTCGGCGAGTGGTGAGCCAGCCTTTACTAACAGACCAACACACCGGTTCAGCCACTTACATAGAGACTATGCACGATGAATTCATTTTTGAATTCATCAAGTGGAAACAAATACACGACATGTACGATGATTTTATTTTTAATCATTCTTAGCGAATGCTATGCATTTTGCTTTGATGATTTTATTTTTAATCCCTCCTAGCGAATGCTATACACGACATTAAGAAAATAATTTTTAGCGTCTAATATTGGACTGTATTATCATAAATCTTAAATTACACTCTATTTTTCTATTATTCATGAGTAATACTTTTGGTATGTTTTTACTATTTTCTATGCTTGTTACAGGACTGATAGTTAACCCTCTTGCATTTGCACAAGAAACTCCAGTAAATGCTACTGAAACTACTGATATGACTGAATCATCAAATTCCACATCTACTGAAGATGAAGCAATGGTAGCTGAAGATGAGCTAGAAACTGAACTGGAAACTGAAGATGAAATGACAGAAGCTGAAATGATTCCAACTGTTCTTTCACCACTTAAACAAATCAAAGCAGGTACTGTGCCTGAAAATGTAGTTTGTAAAGAAGGATTAGAACTTGTTTTCAAACTTAATGGACAACCAGCATGTGTTAAAACAACAAGTATTCAAAAATTGATTGCTTGGGGTTGGACTCAATAATTATCTATCTGTTTTACTCCTAAAATTCTAATCCATAATCCTGCTACTACTGAATCCAATTTCAAATCTTGGATGGTGTTATTCTATTCTTCAAATTCTATGTCTTTTTCCAGTTCTTTAGTAAGTCCAATCCACCATTTTATGTTCTCAGACATTTCTTAAAATCAAAAGATCACAAGTTAGTAATAGATCTACTGGTTAATTCTGTAAAACAATTGTATAACAAAATATGACAAAATTTAGTCTTTTTTATATCTAATATTTTCTTTATTTTCTTCTGGATTTTTTATTTTTATTATGAGTGTGTCTCCTATTTTATTGAAAATTCTTTGGCGATTTTCATTTGTAAAAGCCCATCCTAATACTACATCTAATGGCAAAAGAAATGTTTTGCCAAAACTACTAATCATGACTCCTTTCCAACAGGGCGGTTTTCCATACATGTCTGTTATTTTTAAATTTAGAATTTTTTTTCCAATTGTCTGGCCTTTTTTATATTCTAAAATTGTCCAATATGTAAAAAAGATGATGCTAGTTGGAATGAATGTCGTTTCTGCTAAAATCCATTTTTCGCTTAATTCATAGTTAATTGTCCCAAAAACCGAAGAAACCACTAATATTGAAATTGTTGAAATGATGCAAAAATCAATCAACCACGCAAAAAATCTATCACTCCATTTTGCAATCACTATCTCTGAAAACTCTGAATCTGGCTCACTCATATTCTCACTATTGTGATCAAATTAATAAAATGTCTCCAACTGGAAACATGACACAGAGCTAATCTTTAGTTAGCACTGATTACAACACAGTCAATTTATCACTGATGTCCTATGTGATATTATGAAAGCAAAATTTGCATCCTCTTGTATATCATGCGGGGATAAAATCCAATTAGGCAAAGAAATTGCCAAAAATAAAGACGAGAAATGGGTTCATAAGCACTGCGTTGAGGATGCTGAAGGACTACCCTAGAAATTAATAAGATCTAATTTCAACTTTATTTGAAAATCTTTTTGATCTTGATTAATCCCCTTGATGTCTTTTTCTGGACTATTAGAAAAAATGAGAAAGATGTCGTAAATCTCTACAATTCTCTTTCACCAATAATGCAACTTGCAACAGGTGGGTCGATGTTGAATTTTGGATATTGGATGGAAAATACAACTGAACCCATCTCTGCCCAAGAAAATCTGTGTTCATATTTTGGTAAACTGGCAGAACTGGAAAATGCAAAAAACGTTGTTGATGTTGGAAGTGGGTTATCTGCACCAGCAATTTTTTGGAGAAATAATTATGAAAAATTAAATCTATTTTGTGTAAACATCAATCATGATCAATTATCTTTTTCAGGCCCTCAAAAAAATATTGAATTTTTCAACTCAACTTCTACAAAATTGCCCTTTTCTGATAACTCTGTAGATCGTGTGTTGGCATTAGAATCTTCACAACATTTCAAACCTTTGAAAGATTTTATCTCAGAATCAAAACGAATTTTAAAATCCGATGGAATATTGACTTTGGCATTGCCCGTAACTCTTCCAAGCAATTCTTTTATAAAATTAGGTATTCTGAAATTTACTTGGTCCTCTGAGCATTATGGTTTAGAACATGTAAGAGAACTTGTGATGTCTGGTGGTTTTACAATTCACGATGAAAAATTAATCGGAAAAAATGTCTATACCCCCTTGGCAAATTACTATATTAAAAATCGTGCCGAATTAAAAAAATCCATATTGCAAAAATATCCAAAATATGTGGAAAAAATACTCTACATGTCTATTCTTAAAATGAAAAAAGCATCTGAACAAAAAATTATTGACTATGTTATTCTAAAATGCAAGATCTAAATTATACACGTATAATTCCTTGTTCCAGTAAATTTTCTGTTGCCTTTAGATATTCTGATTCTGAAATTAAATCATCTATTAGCCACATTGTGATTGTCTTGAACCATTTTGGTATGGCAAGTTCATATGTTAGATATTTTCTCTCAAAAACATTAGTGTCTGTTAATTCTATTTTTTCCCGTTTGGTAACAATATCTGTTTCTTTATGACTATCTGAGAATACAAGTCCTGTTTCTTTATCTATAATTATTGTGTCTTGTTTTTCTGAATTTTGTGCAATCCACACTTGATGTGCTTTATTCTTGAATTCATATGTTGTTTCCCCTATTACTTTTAAATCTGATGTGATCATGTCGCCAAAATTAATCGGAGTTAAAAATATGAATTTGTCTATCATACAACATTTCTTATTTGTTGGAATTGTGCCATGATTGTCAATGTTAATACTATTCATCTCTTTTCCGTCTCTTGAAATTTTTTCTGTGCTCATTAAAATTTCATCATCACTAATTGAATCCACAGTATATCTTTCTGTAATGTCTTGACCGTATTTGTTAGAGTATGAATATTTCATGAAATCTGATTTTACAATACACAGTTTATTCTCATTGCAATTTCTATCCGTATTATTCAAAGATGGGTTTAGAAGATGAGCTTCTAGCATTATTCTTATTCCATATGCAAATCGTGAATCCGTGATCTTTCCTTGCATCCACATTTTTGCATCATTTTTTATCCATTCTGGCATAGTGTCAGAAATTCTTAGGTGTCTATCTTTGATGTATTTTGCATTGCCAAGATATTTTTCAATCTCTGCAACTAATACAGTATCTCTTCCTGGATGTGTGCTCTTCCAAGTTACATGATTGTACAAAATCACACATGCTCTAAGATTTGGATAGTTTTGATATTGCTCTGAAAGCGTTTCTACTCCCATGAAAATATACTCGTCATAAAAAAACTCACAAAATTTTAGAATGTCTTTTGTTGTCTTTACCTCAAAATCTGGATCTTGTGCAAATGCACTAGGCACTCCAATTATTCCAGATATTGCTCCTATTATTAGGAGCAACAATATTGACAACCTCATTGACTTCTGTTTCTATTTTTTTCCTTATTAATTACTTGTAGAAATTCTCTTAACTTGATGACCAATGTGGAATTTCAATTCCAAACGTGATTCCAACAAATTTGATAAATATTGTATCTTTGGCTAAGTTTTTATTTTTGATATGTTGACTGTACTCCGTTGTCTACTCAAAATAACACCGCCCTTTACAATGAAAAATGTTCACAGATTCTCAAAGAATCTGAAATTAGATTTGCAGGAATTGTAGATAAAGATGGAAAGTTAATAGCTGGTGGTTTTAAAGAAGGGCTTGTACCTCATGAGGGAGATGAAACTAGATTGCATTCATTTTTGGAATTTGTATCAAAAGCTTCTATTAGAAAAGAATACGATGAAAGCTTGGGTCCAATTAATTATCTTGCAGCAAGACGAGACAAGGCAGTACTGGTGAGTTTCCCATTTCCAATTACACAAATTCTTCTTTTGATCTCTGCAGAGCCTTCTGCTAATATTGAAAATTTGGCTAAGAAGGTAGTTAAAATTTTTACCAACGTTATTTAGAATTACTCACTATCTGGCAAATTCTTTAAAATATCTAATTGAAGAACAAATTATTGAAATTAACTAGTTAATTGGAAAACAATCTTTAATATCTTATTACTATTGATCAAATAGTTTTAATTTGATAAAATATTATTAAAATCATGAAAGCAACATTTGGTGCAGGATGTTTTTGGCATGTTGAAGACTTGCTTCGTAAAACCAAAGGCGTGAAATCAACCCAAGTAGGCTACATTGGAGGTAAATTGGCACATCCAACTTATGAAGAAGTCTGCACTGATGCAACTGGTCATGCCGAAGCAGTACAAGTAGAATATGACCCAAATGAGATCTCTTATGATGAATTACTCAAAGTATTTTGGAGTAATCATGATCCTACATCGCTAAATCGACAAGGACCTGACGTTGGGAATCAATACCGCTCTGCAATATTTTTTCATGATGAAGAACAAAAAAAAATTGCACAAAAATCCAAAGAAGAACTAGAAAAATCAGGAAAATTTCAGAAACATGTTGTGACTGAAATTGTTCCAGCTCCTGAATTTTTCAAAGCTGAAGAATATCACCAAAAATATTTTCAGAAACACGGACTATCTTAAAATCGTTTTACCATAGCCTGGAATTCTACTGCCTTTTTTATCTATTTCATCTGTTTTCTATTTAGATCTAAAAAAACATGATCTCTCTTGTCACATGCGTGAAAATTTAGAAAAGTAATAAAAACAACTGATCGATAATAGTAACTAAACTTAACTAGCTAAATAATTGACGCTAAAATGGTGCAAGAAAATTTTATTCAAGTGGATGGCAATAAAATTCGTTATCTAGAGTCTGGAGACTCTAAAAATATTCTAGTGCTAGTTCATGGATTGGGTGCGTCTGCAGAACGATGGAATAATGTGATTCCTAATTTTGTAAAGCATTATCATGTGATAGTCCCTGATTTGATTGGATTTGGTTACAGTGATAAACCCGTTGTTGATTATACTCCTGATTTCTTTTCAACATTTCTTGGAAAATTTTTTGACGCTCTAGGAATTAAACGTCCAAATGTAATTGGCTCTTCTTTAGGTGGTCAAATAGCTGCAGAATATGCATCTGCACATCCCAATAACATAGAAAAATTAATTCTTGTGTCTCCTTCAGGCGTAATGAAGAAATCTACCCCCGCATTAGATGCTTACATAATGGCTGCATTGTATCCAAATGAACAAAGTGCTAAAAATGCATTTGAAATGATGGAATCTTCTGGCAATCAAGTTGATGATAGAATTGTTCGTGGATTTGTTGAACGAATGCAATTACCAAATGCAAAATTGGCCTTCATGTCTACAGTTTTGGGATTGAAAAATTCAGAAGTCATTACAACTAAACTACATACCATTCTTAGTCCTACTTTGATAATTTGGGGCTCTAAGGATCCAGTGATCCCAATCCAGCATGCAGAAAGTTTTGCATCTTCTATCAAAGATTGCCGGTTTTATAGAATGGATGGATGTGGTCATACTCCATATGTACAAGATCCTGAAACCTTTTCATCTATAGTTTTAGAATTTCTTTCATGTCGCTAGCTTTACTTATATACCACTTAGTTCCTACTATTACCAATGAGCGGTAATTATAACCAATTTAATCCTTCAGAGATGTTCAAAGATTGGATTCAAAAAAATGGTCGCGCACAAGCTGAATTTATGAAAAACTTTGGCTTATTAATGATAAACCAAAATACTCAAACATTCAATCCTTTAGAAACTCTGAGAGAAGTATCTGATAGTACAAGAAATGCTCAATCTGATTTAATAAAGAATATGTCTTCTATGCAAAACAAAAGCATGGAAACAATGTTTCAGATTGGTCAAATGCTCCCATCTTTTATGAATTGGGGTGCTTACAAAACAACTGTTAGTAGTAATGGCAGAATTTCTATTCCAGAGGCAGAACGTAATGCACTTGGATTAGGAGAAGGCGACTTGGTTCAAGTTATAGTACTTCCAATCGCAAAAAAATCAAAAAATAAGGAGGTGAAACAATGAGTACAAACGAACAGACACCAGAAACTAAAGATATGTTTTCAGTTTATCAGGAAAACGTAGACAAGATATTTTCTGGTATTAGACATTCAGTACCACAGTATCATCAGTCAATTACTAACGTTCAGCAAGAATACCTACAAGCATATGAAAATATTGTTGATTCTACAATCACACTACAAAAAGAATATGCAAAGAAAGTAGGCATTGCAACTAACATTCCACAAACAACCCTCAAAGTAATTCATGATACTACGGAAGAATTTGTTAAAGCAGCTTCAATACAGAACCAAATAACACTTGCAACAATTGATGCAACACAACAAAACATCAAAACATTCAATGACAACGCAAAATCATTTGCTGATCTAAACAGAAATATTCTACAGTCCTGGATCTCGGCATTCACCACAAAGAACAACTAGTGGCAAAATTTTATTTTTTATTTTTTTATTTTATGATCTTTCTGCAAGCCATTTCCCTAACTCTGGGAGTACTTTGTTTTGAGATAATGAGCTAGCAATCATGCCTACGTGGCCTGTTGGATACATCTTTAATGTTTTATCTTCACTTCCAACTGCATAATGAAGAGGCATGCTGCATTCTGGTGATACCAAATGATCTCCTACTGCAATTTGTGTAAATAATGGCATATCTATTTTTTTCAAATCTATGTGGCTTCCGCCAACATACATTTTATTTTGAATTAGCAAGTTGTCTTGATAGATGTCTTTGATCCATTGTCTGAAAAGTGCACCTGGTATTGGCGGTGTATCTCCTAGCCATTTTTCTACTCTTAGGAAATTATCTACAAATTTTTTATTCTCGATATTTTTGAAAAAATTTACGTATTTTTCAATTCCTTGCTCAAATGGTTTTAGTACTGAAAAGCAGTAATACATGAATTCAGGAGGCATGTTTCCTATAATTTCCACCATTTTATCTACGTCCATGTGTTTGGCCAGATTACTAATTACTGTAGTATCTCGCCACCCATCAATTACGGGTGCTGTTGCAATATAGTTTTTCACACTTTCTGGATGTAGTGTTATGTATGCTGTTGCTATTGTAGCTCCAGTACAATATCCTTGCAATGATATTTTTTCTGTAGATGCTTCATCTTTGATAAATTCCACACTACTATCTAAATATCCATTAACATAATCATCAAAATCCAAATATTTGTCCATACTTGTTGGAGATCCCCAATCTAGCATGTATATATCAAATCCCTGCAGTAGTAAATTTCTAACCCAACTTTTTTCTGGTTGTATATCCAAAATATGATATCTGTTAATTAATGCATAGGAAATCAATAATGGTGTCTTGTATTGTTTTTCTGTAAGTGATCTGTAATGTAATAATCTTGTTTTGTCTATCTCCTGTACCACATCGTGTGGGGTTACCTCTAGACTAATTTCGTCTGGAGCTGAAACTAATTTAGGTGCATCAATAATATTTTTACCAAATTTTATCATCTCCTCTATGAGCTTAGGGTCAAATTTTGATTCATTTTTCATTTTTTATATTGCCCTCACTTTTTGCATCTCTTTTCTTTTTTAATTCAATTTCTAATTTTGTCACTCTTTTTTTAAGAGCATGTATTTCTTTATACACTTCATCAATTTCTTCTTTGCTTGGTAAGTTTGCTGACTGTAAAATTACATTTGAAATATTATTCCAATGTTTTGTAAGTTCAAGCTCTTTTGAGACTAGCTTTCCATAATTTTCTCCAAACTTTTCTGAATCAAATAATTCTGTATAATCATTATCAAAAATATCTATCCATATTCTCTTAAACGACTCCATTTGTTCTGTATCATGTGGAACATCTGGTGCTTTCATATTGACTTTTTTTTGTGCTTCGCTCCAAGTTTCTGATAGTTGCTTATAGTATTCTGTTACAAATTTGTTAAACTCCATTAAATTTTCATTAATCTGAATTAACTCTGTTGAGATTTTCTTTGAATTTGAAGCAAATGCGCGCATAGGGCCTATTGAGGTCAATGCCTGTGGCTTGCTTGCCATTAGGTGGATAATATCTGTCCAGAACAAAGAAAGATGTTTGTAATAGTCTGTAATGTCTTTTGGAGATTGTGATTCCACGGCTTACTATTACTTCAGATCTCAATAAATAGATCGCGTGTTTAATTAGACAAATGGTTAATGTTGAAGAACTCGAAAAAATATGCCAAAAAATTACAAATCTGGATCCTAATATGAGATCTTGTCGAATTATCAATAGTCGTGGACATCTTGTTGCAGGTGGTATGAAAAAGGGGCTGCTATCATTGGAAGCACAAAAACAAGATGAGATGATGTTCATGGAACTTGCACTTAGAGTTCGTATGAGGCATGAATTTGATAAGGAGTTTGGTGAAGTTCATTTTTCCATGTCTTATAGAGATAAAGTAATTGTGATGAGTTTTCCTTTGGCAAATGATGATGTTTTACTAGTATCTTCTGAAAAAGAAGCAGATTTTAGTAAAATTGCTTTTAAAATTCTTAAACTTATTGTGCCACTCAAAAAATCTGTTTTGGGAACTTTTTGATTCATGATGCAATTCCTAGTAAAATATGTAATTATGAAAATTAATTCTTCAAATTTCATCCTATAATTTTTTAAACTCTTAAAATTATCTAGTACATTTAATTTTCTAACATGTTTCCATACATTGAGGGCGTTTTCCCTCATGCCTGTCTTTATAATTTTTAATCAAATCATTTGTGATTTGCTCGTAAGATCCAGTCTGCATATATCTTACTCTTGTAGCTTTTGAGATGCATGAATCTTTTTCTTTATCTTGAATACTTGTTTTGATATTTTCAGAACCACCGATGAATAAAATTTTCATAGATGCATGCATCATATAGACCCCTGCAGATTGTGGTATTTTTGAAATCGTTTCTTTATTAAAGTCTAGCCAATCTGACCATGCATTTTCATTGTTTGGCATTTTTCTCACACTAGTTTTGCAGCATTTTTCTCAAACCTGCACATCTGTTTCTAATTGTTACCTCTGTAACTCCAGATGCAATTGAAATCTCTTTTTGTGATTTTACTTCACCAGTACTAATACATGCCAAGTATAATGCTGCTGCTGCTATTCCCATAGGATCTTTTCCTGCAACCATCCCTATTTTTTTTGCCTGTTCTAGTATTACAACTGCTTTTCGTTTGCTTTTTTCGCTTAATTCTGCAATGCTTGCAATTCTTGATACTCCTTTTACAGGATCTACTACTGGCATTTTTAATTCCAGTTCTCTAAAAATTAATCTATAGCATCTTGCAACATCTTTTCTTCTAATGTTAATGCCATTGGCAACATCATCCAAAGTTCTAGGTGTTTCAGTATTTCTACATGAAGCATAAAGACATGCTGCAACTAGGCCTTGAATAGAGCGACCTCTTACAAGTTTTTTCTCCATAGCCTTTCGGTAAATATACGCAGCTTTTTCAACTACTGCATCTGTTAGTGCAAGTTTGTCTTTTAATTTGTCCATTTCATTTAGTGCTTGTCTTAGATTTCTATCTGCAGAAGAGTGTGCCTGTGTCCTGCTATCCCATGTTCTTAATCTCTCAATTGAACTCTTCATTGATGATGTAAGTGGTTTTCCAGTAGAATCTTTGTTGGCAGCGCCAATTACTGTTGATAATCCCATATCGTGCATTGTCAATGATGTTCCAGCACCTACTCTGGTCCTGTCTGTATCATCATTTGCAAAAGAACGCCATTCTGCTCCTGTTTCTGAAATTTTATCTGAAACTACAAAACCACATCTTCCACAAAACAACTCGCCAGTGGTTTCATCTGTTACCATTTTTTTATCACCACATGAAGGACATTTTGGTCCAGAAACTACGGTGCTTTTCAGCATAATAGTTCCAGATTACATAATTAGCTTATTATTCATTTTACCTAATTTCTGCAGGTTAATTGGGTGTAGGTTAAGCTAACGCTCATTCTAATTCTATAAAATTAGAATAACACTGAGTAATAATCAGAAATGACTATTTTATTTTTTTTAATTTGAAAAATTATCCTAACAGACAATATGCATAACTTGGTTTTAACGAAGTATACATTATGT
>SICY01000082.1 GCA_009697485.1 Nitrosarchaeum sp. | reverse complement strand
TGACTGCATATACAATGACCTTGCATATCACAATCACATGAATAAGTTGGATCGCCGCTGTCTGCTTCGCATCCACATGCTTGATCTACCATTAGATACGTGATGATATTACTTATTTTAAAATGTTAGTACAAGGCTTTAGAAAATCACGCACTGGAAATGAGGCTAAGAATGGTATTGCATGATTTTTGAATGAGTTTTGCCTGGTGCTCAAGCAGATTAGAGTCAGCCTCAATATCAAAGGCAACCTTTAGTATATGAATAAGATCTGGTTGACTGTCAATTTTGTCTTTAATCTTTACAAAGTTTTCTTTGTTTATGTATCCCAAGTAAAAATAGCAATCAGACAACATTGAATTTTTTATAAATAAATCGTGTTTTTCTTGGATGATTTTTGAGTGATTGTTATTTTCAACCAAGTCAGAAAAACCAATTGTTGATTTTAGTATTCTTTCTAATAGAGACTGGATTGCTCTCTCAATGCCAACTGTTTGGGTTACTATGGAGATTTGTTCGTTTATTTGATTTTTCTCAAATTTGCGCAACATATCTAACATATGTGTAGGATTTGGCCTGTACAGATTGAGTAAGCAGATAGCATCAGCTAGAAAATAAGATGCACATATTTGCCAACAAGATGAAAAAACATTTGAAGTTTTGATTCCTTCTTTAGTTTTTTCACAGCAAAAAAGAGATTCAAACAGACAATTTTTTGCATAGTCTTTGTAAAGTGTTAAACGTTTTTCCTTGATTTTTGATAGAAACATTCGAAGTTCCCAAGATTCATCATGAATTATCTGCATTCCATCATATTTTACAAGAATATCAGATTTTGTTTCTTTTAATGAGCCATGATGAACTTTTATAAAATTATTATCATAGAAAATAATTTTGTCTGATTCAGGTTTATTATCAAAGATTGTTATGTCATAATCACATGAATCAAAAAAAGAACTAGTGGTCCTACATCCTCCTAACCCAACAGGAAAATTTGTCAGTGATTGTTCTTCAACTAGTTTTTTCAAATCCATGAAATTATTTGTTTTCAATTTTGTATAAAGCAACAAACTTACTAATTTTTACCAATGGATTCATTGTCAAAACATTTCCTTTAAATTGAGATAGGATTGTTTTTGAACAAGCTCCTGTGGTGTAGTCCGGCTAAGCATACTGCCCTCTCAAGGCAGTGATCTCGGGTTCAAATCCCGACGGGAGCACTTTAACTTTGGTAATATAACGGAGCACTAGAAATGTCATTAACTTTGAGATACCAAATAATTGTTTGTTTAAATAAGAAAATCACATTAAAAAATTATTGGGTTTAAGAGAAATAAAATTAGAAGAAGAGTATCGTTCAGATAGAAATAACATTGTAACAGACTTTTTCTTTCCATGCCTAAGTAATTGTATAGAATATAGTAGGTGTGTGGATTTTTTGTCAATTCGGGGTTTAGCTGGAATAGTTATGGGGTTTGATAATTTCACAGCAGGTAAGGCAAAATTAAGAATGATCACAGGAAATAGATTCAAAATATCAGATCTGAACATATTGACAAAACTTTTTTCAGAAAAATACACTAAACGCTTTGATGGAAAACTAATCAGAGACAATAAAATGCAGAAGCTGCAAGATTTCATAAATAACGGCCAAATTGAATTAAAAATTGCAATAACAAATTCTGAGGAGATCTCCAATTTATTCTCAGAAAGAATTGGGATATTCAAAGATGAAAATGGAGAATCAGTTGCATTTACGGGAACATCATCATCGCTTTCTATTCAAATAAGAGACTTTGAATCATTAGATGTATTTACTTCATGGAACGATAAATCAAGAGTTCAAAGAAAAATAAAAGATTTTGAAGAACTATGGGAAAATAAGACAAAATATGTTGAAGTTTATGATTTTATGTATGCAGAAAAAAATAATCTTTTAAAATATTCATCAGAATGGGTATTGGGCGTTTAAAGTTGAGATAATTCTTCTAATCCTGTTTTGTTTTCATAAAAATTCATTCTATTAATTTTATAATAGATTACTTCGCCACGTCTTTCAATCACTGCTATTATTGGCTCTTTTCCCATTTGTGTAATTTGTTCAATTTTTTTCTGGAGTGTGCCCATTTTCTCTTGTTGACCTTCATTGAGACCAAAAATTAGAAATTTTGCTCCTTTTTCACCAAATTGTCCTCTTTCATATACTCGAAAATCAGAACCAAATCCAAATCCATCTTTGACTACATACCCACGAGTTTTCAAATCTCGGTAGATCAAAAATTTTGT
>SICY01000081.1 GCA_009697485.1 Nitrosarchaeum sp. | reverse complement strand
GGACAGGGTGCACTGGCTATAGTTTCAAGAAAAGATGATTTTGATACAATTTCAATGCTGAAAAAAATTGAAGATGCTGACTCTAGATTGGAAATCGAGGCAGAGCGTTCTCTTTCTGACTTTGTTGATTCTGGGTGTAGATTCCCAATTGGTGCATATGCTAAATCCAATGGAAATCAAATGACCTTGAGCGTATCTGCTTTTTCAGTAGATGGAAAAAAATCGCTTTTTGTAAAGAAATCTGGAAACAAAAATGACCCGTTATCTCTTGGTAAGAGTGTAGGTAAGGAACTACGCGAGAGAGGCGTAAATGATCTTGCAATAAATTGGAGAAAAAAAGTGGAGGAATGGAATAAACAATGACCGGTAAGGTGTATCTTGTTGGGGCAGGACCTGGAGATAGTAAATTAATTACCTTGAGGGCTATTGAACTCTTACAAAAAGCAGATGTTGTATTGTATGATAGGCTGGTAAGCAAAAAAATAATCTCAATGATTCCAAAGTCTACTGAAAAAATATACGTTGGAAGGGAAGTAGGTGACGATACAACTCATCAAAATAACACTAATGAGTTAATGGTAAAATTTGCAAAATCCAAGAAAAATGTTGTTCGGCTAAAAGGTGGTGATCCAATAATATTTGGTAGAGGCGGGGAGGAAGCAGAGTATCTCAAAGAAAATAATGTAAAGTATGAGATAGTTCCAGGAATTACATCCGGAATTGGTTCTGCCACTTATGCTGGAATTCCACTAACTCATAGAAAGTATGCATCATCAGTTGTATTTGTTACAGGTCATGAGGATCCTGAAAAGAAAAATGAATCAGTCAAATGGAAACGTCTTGCAAAATCTGTTGATACTATTGTAATTATGATGGGGCTTTCAAGAATCGATGTTATTTGTAAGCATCTTGTTGCAGGTGGATTAGATAAACAAACACCTGTAGCTGTAATTCAAAACGGTACAACTCCACAACAAAAAATGATTATTGGAACTGTATCTAATATTGCAAAACTTGTAAAAATAAATAAAATCAAACCTCCAACTAATATCATAATAGGTAAAGTTGTAGATCTATCTAGTGTCATAGGATGGCGAAAAAATGCTTAAAGGAAAAACTATAGCAATCACTCGTTCAAAAGATGACTCTTCTGAATTCATAGATTTAGTAACTAGAGATAACGCAAGACCCATTTCATTGCCTACTATTGAACTAGTTAGCAAGGGGGAAAAAATTGTAGATGAGTTTTTGGATTCAGTTACACAATACAATCCTGATTATTCTGTATTTATGAGCTCAAAGGCAGTGACGCTTCTTTTTGATACTGCAAAAAAAGTTTCTAAATTTGAAAAATTGCAACTTGCAGTAGCAAACACTATTGTCATGGCAGTAGGTCCAAAAACAAAAATCGCATTAGAAAATGAGGGAATTAAAGTTGCATACATGCCAAATACCTATTCATCCGTTGGTGTTGGTGAATTATTTACAAAATTACATGCTGTAGGAAAAAAAGTAATTGTGCCTAGAAGTGGAGCATCTACACCATTTTTGAAAGAACTATTAGAGAAAATAGGAATTAATGTAAATGAGATTTATCTTTATGATGTTTGTGCATTTAGAGATACTTCAGAGTGGAATGAATTTAGGGAATTATTTTCACAAAATAAAATTGATGGAATTGTATTTACAAGCGCTTCTTCTGTCAGAGCATTTTTTGAAATAATGTCAAAAGATTATGATTCTGATTTATTGTTAAGTAATTTAGAAAAACCATCTGTTGTTGCAATTGGACCCTTTACATCTGATGAATTAAAAAAATTCCATATACACAACATCATTGCTCAAGTTCATACTGTATCTGGCGCTTTTGATACTGTCAAAAGTCTCTTTTCCTCTGCATAGTTTTTCTGAACTATTTTCTAGATTATTTTTTGATTCTCATGTCTGCAGACTATGAATAATTACAATGTGTGGATTTGGTAATTCTAATAGTTGTAACGTCTTTCAATGCATATCTGATATACATGCAAGTAATAAACACTGATTTTCCAGACTCGTATTTTGTTTAGCTAAACTCTAAAGTTTAGCTCAAGCTATTTAGCTCTGCCTATTTTTCCTCATGTATTTATAATATAACGATGTTATGATTTTCATGGCCACTGAAAATCTAAACATGGATTATTCAAAATATGATTTTAAGGATTCAACTGATTTGTACGTACATCTAAGTAAAAAGGGTCTCTCAAAAGACACTGTTATTGCCATTAGTAAAATGAAAGACGAGCCACAGTGGATGCTTGATTTTAGATTACGTTCTTATGAAATTTTTATGAAAAAACCAATGCCAAC
>SICY01000016.1 GCA_009697485.1 Nitrosarchaeum sp. | reverse complement strand
TGAGAAAATAATTATGCCATTATTTGAAGCAAATCATATGATTGTAAAAGCAATTCTAAATTTTCCAAATATAAGAAAAAAATAAAAAAAGAGATTATGGATTATCCATCTTATCCATTCTCATTTTGAGTCTAGCAATTTCATCTTGTAGCACTTCGTTTGTTTTTGTTAGAGTATCCATCTCTTCTGTGCTAGTAAATACAGATAGACTTGGCTCTGCTTGTTTGTAGATTTCTCTTTTTTCGTCTATATCCATTTGGTCATAGCCTGACATATAGTAGCCATGCCCAGCAAGGGCATTGCCTAGTCCAAAGTCTATCCTATTGATAGCTTTGATTGAATAACTTCTGAAACTATGCAGAGTTATCTTGTGGTGGTTTGAACTTGTGACTTTGCCTTTACAGTTGTCTATTCCCACTTTATCACAGTTACAGAATCCAGCTTTCTTTCTATATTCTCCAAATGTCTGTTCCTCTACATCTTTAGCTTTTATTGGATCTTCATTTACTCCAAAAACTAGATCGTTATCTTGAAGTTTTTGAAGATGTGGAATGAGTAGCTCTGTTGCTTCCTGTGAGATGAACGTATGTCTACCCGTTTTTGTCTTGGTGTATGGAGCTTTGATACGGATTGTTACTTTGCCGTCTTCTACTTCAAAGTCTTTCTTTCTGAGTTGAACTGTTTCTTTGATCCTCATTGTTGAGCTGGAAAGAACCAAATACAGCATACGTCTTTTTGGTGATGCGACATTACAGATTGCACGAACTTCATCTTTTTTGAGAATATGTTTTTCATCTTTTAATTTTGCTGGCATTGTAATCCGTAATTTGGATTCTTCTCTGTAAATAATTATCCCCCAAGACACTAGGTATCTTTTGAAATAACTGAACATACCTCTCACACCGTTTGGAACATAGACCTTTGATAGATCGTCAATGAATGGTTTCAATATTTCTTCGTATAGAAACAACTTGTAATCATCTTCAGGTTCTATCTTTTTCTTGATCTTTAGCTCTTCAATGACTTGATCTTCGGGCTTTTTAAAAACTCTTTTACAAAAGTCATCAAATTTCTGAAGAACTATTTTTGTCTGTACTCTAGCACTATCGGACATTTGCGTCATACTTCCGAGATACTTTTCCTTACTGTTTCTTTTAGCTAAAAGGGTCATTTAAGACTCCAAAAATGGCTTTTGCTAATAAGAAGTGCATTTTTTTGTGTTAGAGTGATAGTTTTACTACTCTCTAATTCTATAAAATTAGAATAACACTGAGTAATAATCAGAAATGACTATTTTATTTTTTTTAATTTGAAAAATTATCCTAACAGACAATATGCATAACTTGGTTTTAACGAAGTATACATTATGTTATTTGGATCAGACACATGTTTCAGTCCTATTGAATGACCCAACTCATGCGTCATTATTTTTTCAACAGTTTTTACATCATACAGCTGAAATATCCCATCACAGTTATAATCGCCTAATGTGACTTCAACTACTCCCTTTCCCAAATGTGCATGACCAAGTACTCCTTGCCCTATGTCTCGTACTACCCATGTAACCCATACATTTGCTTCATGTTTTTGATTAGTAATCTCAAATTCCATTCTAGCTTTTTGTCCGTTGGTGCTTAATTCTTGATTTTCCCAAAACAAAAATGAATTTTGCAATGTACTGACATGATCTAATGGCAGTCCTGTTGGCTGTTCATTTACAAAAACCTTGTAATGAATAACATATGTTTCATTTGTGATTTTGTATGTGGGGTCTGGAAAGTTACTTGATGCTGTCTTTACCTCTTCTTCAAAATTCCATTTTACATAATCTCTGAGGAATTTTTTTATTACACCTCGACTCGGATTTGGGTCTTCTATGTATCTTTTTTCATCTGCAACATTTTTTGAAATACTGCGTAGATATTTTTCAAACAAATAAAATTCATAATCTTTTTCTTTTTGAATCTCGTCTTGTGATTTTTTAATATTTACAATTATAATTCCTTTTTCTATCATGTATTGGATGCCTGAAACAAACTCTTGATCATTTATCGTATTTTCTGCCCACCATTTTGCATTATTTCGTATCCAATCTGGTATTTCATCCTCTGTTTCTGATTTTGTTTCTACTGGTGGAATTTGTATGATTTTGTTTTCTATCATAAATAATAATGCTGAAACAAATTCTGAATCTTTGATTTGCCCTTCTGACCACCATTTTGCAATTGATTTGACCCAATCTGGAATTGTTATCTCTTTTTTTACTAGATCCACTGGTTTTTCTGTTGGAATGTATGGATATTTTGCAATCACCTTGTCTGTAAATTCTTTATAGTTGTTAATCACAACACTGTCTGATTTTTTCTTGACTGCTTTTTCAAAATAGTACTTGGCTTCCTGATACTCTCCCAAATTTCCAAATCCAATGCCCATTCCAGTAAGTGCTGTAATGTCATCTGGTCTGGATTGAAGAATCTTGAAGAACTCTTTTAGTGATTTTTCGTGATACCCTGAATTACTTAGTGCAATGGCCTTCATTTTTAATGTGGACAAATTATTTGGGGCCACTTCTAAAATATCGTCATAGATTACAATTGCTTCGTTGTATTCTCCTTTGACAAAGTGTTCATTGGCCTGTTTGAACATTGTCTGTGCATCGCTTGAATTCTGCGCCAACACAGGAACTGAAATGAAACTAGAAAATAGTAAAATTACACCTAGAAAAGCACGAATCATCAATATTTGATGTTTAGATCTCAGCTATATTTTATTTTCATTTTGTGACAAATTATGTCTATTGGCATGTTGCTGTCGTTTTTAGTTCAAAATTCCATTTTAGTTCTCTTAGTAAATCTTTAATCTTTTAACAAATACAAGTTTCTAGATTGAGTAAGATCGGTGTAGGCAAAATTATCTATGAATTTAGCAAGAAAATTCAAGACATCAAGTCAGAATTAGATGAATTAGGAGGTCCCACTTCAGACATGCCTGAATTAATTACTTCTGCTAACCTTTTACGCTCAAATGAATATCTTACCAAAATATCTCAAAAACAGTCTGAATTACTATCTGCATACGGTCAGTATTCTAAGGTACTAGAAGACATGATTACAGTGGTTTTTGATATCCAAAATGATCTCAAAAACATTCTAAGGGAACAATCTAATCTTATCTCAAATAGAAAGTCTAGAAAGCCTCCTATGTCAAAAAACAGGAGAAAATCTACAACTAAAAGAAAATCCCCTGTATCAAAAAACAGGAGAAAATCTACAACTAAAAGAAAATCCCCTGTATCAAAAAACAGGAGAAAATCTACAACTAAAAGAAAATCCCCTGTATCAAAAAACAGGAGAAAATCTACAACTAAAAGAAAATCCTCAAAAAAATAATATGAACTTCATTTACGTCCTTTTGAAATATGTGTGATATCTCCTGAAGTAATTCGTATATTTTTCTTATTTTCTGATATGACTAACGCTCCATCGTCATCTATTTTGATCGCCTTGCCTCTGATTTTTCCATCTTCTGTGCTTAGTTCTATGTTTTGACCAATTGTTGATGATTTTCTTGTCCAGTCTCTGATAATTTTTTTAGTATCGCCTATATTCAATAAATCATACATCTGTTCTAATTCCATCAAAAATGACTGTACCAGTAAAATTGATTTTACTGTTTTATTTTGTTCACTTAATGATACAACTCCGTAAAAATTTGGCGTATATTTTAAGCTCTTTTCAATTTGCTTAATGTCTACATTAAAATTTATTCCAACACCTAGGATCAGATTTTCTATTTTGTTTGACTCTATTGATGCATCCACTAACATTCCTGCAACTTTTTTACCTTTGATTGTTATGTCATTTGGCCATTTCAATTCTGATTTGATGCCCAATGTTTTTTCTATTGCATTTGATAGTGCTAGTGCAGAAGCTATTGGGAATAATGTAATAACTGATATGTCAAATTTTGGATGTAAAATTATTGAAAGCCAAATACCTCCTTTAGGTGAAATCCACTTTCTACCTAATCTCCCTTTTCCGCTGGTTTGTTTTTCTGCAATTATCACTGTTCCATTGCTTGCGTCATCTGAAGCAATTTTCATTGCATGATTTTGAGTAGAATCAATTGAGTCAAAATAATATACTCGTTTTCCAAATATTTTGGTCTTTAACCCCGATGTGATTTCCCATGGTAGTAGCATATCTGTATTGGATTCGAGTCTGTACCCTAGCTTTTGTTTTGATTCTATTTTATATCCCAACTCTCTGATTTTTTTAATATGCTTCCAAACTGCAACTCTGCTTATTTTTAGGACATCGCTCAAATCTTGACCTGAAAGATATTCCGTATTATGTGATTTTAGAAATGATAGTACTTTGACTAAACCTGGATTGTCATACGAGCTGTAAATCAACTGTATGTGTTCTTTACTTCAAGTATAAAATATCAACTTTGTTTAACCTAGAATCCGACATCAAAGTCAAATCCGCCACCATCAGACCCTCCGCCATCAGAACCCCCACCATCAGATCCACTGTCTGATGAACTATCTCCACTTGCATCACTTGGAATGCTTTCTGCCGGTACATAGTCTGTCATCATCATACCCATCATGCTAAACATCATTGAAAACATGATCATATCCATTACTCCAAAGAACATCATCATGGGAAGAATTGACTTGTTATCATCCATGTATTGCTTTAATTTTTGCTTGTCTCCACCTTTATACAATAATGACATTTGATCCCACTTGCCTTGTAATTCGTGAATTCTCTCTTCTACTTCTTTTGATCCTTTTTCTGTAATTTTGATCTCTATTTTTTTACCAAACCAACTCTTTTTTTCTTCCACTGTGATTAGTTCTCTCTTCTCTAGTCTTTCTAGCATTGAATTTAATTCTGCTGCATCTATTTGAGCTGCATTTTGTATCTTTTCAAATTTTTTGGCTCCTTTTTTAATTGCCCCAAGAACAATTACATCTTTTGGTTCTTCTGGAGTTGGTTCCATGAACTCTGATTTTTGTTATTATTAAAATACCCTGCGATTTTGCTTTTTTTTGTCTTGATAATTCTTTAATGTCACGAGTAATCACATTCTTATTTATTTCAAAAATTATATTCTACTTTACTTTAGATTTTTCATGGAACATGATCCTTACACTGATGCTGAAATCCGAGATATTCTTTCTTTAAGACATGTTGTAGTAGTTGGTATGTCTAAACATGACAACAAGGCAGCACACTATGTGCCAAAATATCTATCTGAAAATGGGTTTGATATAATTCCAGTAAATCCTACAACTGATGAAATTTTAGGCAAAAAATGTTACAGTACTATTTCTGATGTTGATGGTGATATTGACATTGTTGATGTGTTTAGGCCATCTGATCTTGTGTTTCCTGTTGTGGAGGAAGCTATAAAGAAAAATCCCAAGGTAATTTGGCTTCAAGAAGGAATTCACAATCCTGAAGCTGAAGACATGGCAAAAAAAAAAGGCATCAAAGTTGTATTCAATAGATGTATGTTAGCAGAACATCAGAGATTATTCTAAAAATGACTTCCTTTGATGCTTTTTACAATGATCTGCTTGAACTAGTCAATAAACATGAAAAAAACAACACTCCACTAAAAGTTGAAAAAGATCTAGAGACTAACATTGTAAAAATTTTTGGTGAAAACATTACTGCTCTGACACGAGCTAAAAATGGATTAAATGATGTGACTGAGCTTGCATATGCAACAGCAGAACATCATCCATATTGGAATATGCTTTACAACTGCTCAGAAATAACTAATACTGTTTTAGAGAAATGGAAAAGTGAACTTTCAAAAAAAGACATAAGTGATATCGAGTGGTCCATAAAGGAATTAAAACAATCCCTTGAAAAGATCACTGAGAAAACAAACGACCCAATCTAGGCAGAGATAAATATTCTTAGATTGCAATCAAACCATGCCAATTAAACTCGGACTAATAGGCAAAACAAATACTGGTAAAACTACTTTCTATAATGCTGCCACTTTGTCTTCTGAAGAAATCTCCTCTTATCCATTTACAACAAAAAAACCTGTTTCTGGAACAGCATACGCAATTACATTATGTGTACATCCAGAATTCAAAATACAGGACAATCCTAATAATTCAAAATGTGTTGAGGGCTGGAGATACATACCAGTTGAATTAATTGATTTACCTGGTCTTATCAAGGATGCATGGAAAGGAAAAGGCTTGGGAAATCAATTTCTTTCCATTGCCGCACAATCTGATGCATTACTTCATGTAGTTGATGCCTCTGGAGGTATAGATTCTTCTGGAAAAATCAGTGAGGTTGGAAGCGGTGATCCTATATCTGATTTTGCAGATATTGAAGAGGAATTAATCATGTGGTATCATAAAATTTTGGAAGGAAACAGAGATAAGGTTTCAAAGTTAATCCGAACTGGCTCTGGAATCATTGATGCTATAACTGATTTGTATCGTGGCATAGGTGTCAATAAAATACATGTGAAAGATGCATTGATTGCACTTGGACTAGAAGAGAAAGAATTTGATGATTTTGATATGGTTGATAGTAAAAAACTTGCTGCACATATTAGAAAAATCTCAAAACCTACCTTGATTGTTGCAAACAAAATAGATGTTGAAGGTGCGGACAAAAATTTTGCTAGATTGAGAGAACGTTACAATGACTCCATCGTAATTCCTGTCAGTGGCGATAGTGAATTCAGTCTAAGAAGAGCAGAACAAAAGGGATTGATCAAATATTCTCCTGGTTCAGAACAATTTGAAATAATCAAATCTGGAGAGCTTAATGAAAAACAAACACGTGCATTGGATTTCATAAAACAAGGAATAATGGGTGAATACATGAGAACTGGCGTGCAATTTGCAATAAACGTGGCAATCTTCAAACTTCTAAAGATGAACTCTGTTTATCCTGTAGCTGATGAGAAACACCTTGCAGATAAAAAAGGACGTGTATTGCCTGATTTGCTCTTGCTTAAGGCTGGAGCAACAATTGCTGATCTTGCAAAGGAAATACACACTGATCTTACCAAAGGATTGCTTTATGGAAAAGATTTGAGATATCATTTGAGATTACCTGTGGACTATCAACTAAGGGATAGAGATGTAGTGTCTCTGGTCAGTGCATCAAAGAAATAATCTGTTTTTTGTTAGTGTTTAAACTTTTTTTATTATGATGTTGTTTTCACCATCTACATAATTGTCACAAGTTTCACAAAGCCAATGTGTCTTGTTTTCTTCTTTTATCCATTTTGGAAGTCTTCTACTGTTACATTTTTCACAAAATAACGACATGATTCCTTCTGGTTCTTCCTCTATTTGTACTGGCGTTGCACTGTCTTACTGAGTATCTGCATTAATCTTTTCTTTTCGCATCCAGATTGTTTTTCCCTTATGATCAATTAACTCAATGTTCATTTCATTGAGTTTGTCTCTGATTTTGTCTGCTTCTTGAAATTTCTTTTCTTTTCTTAACTGTTCTCTATTTGTGATCAAATTGTCAATTTCTTGTTTTTGCTCTAGGGTTATTTTTGGGATGACCAATCCTAAAACTTCAAGCATTCTTTCAAATTCTGAAATGATGATTTTAGCATCATTTGAGTCTAGTTTTTCTTCGGCAGCTAAATAATTCACTTCTTTTACAAGTTTAAAAAATGCCAAAAGTGCAAGATGTGTATTAAAATCAGATTCTAACGCATTATCAAATTCGTTACTTGTTTCTTCAATTAATAATTTGATTTTACTGTCATGATTTTTATCATTTGCATGTATCAATTCATAATAGCATATCTCAGATTGGCGCCATTTTGTGAGATTCTCTTTTAATAATTCTTCAGAATAGTCTATTGGTTTTGAATAATGTCCTGACAAACAAAATAATCTGATTACATTTGACCCCCAATTATCTAAAACATATTTTATTGATTTTATGTTTCCAAGTGATTTTGACATTTTTTCACCATTAATTGTAACCATTCCTACATGCATCCAAATTTTTGCAAATTGTTTTTCAGTAAAGGATTCTGATTGTGCAATTTCATTTTCGTGATGAGGAAATATCAAATCTCTGCCGCCTCCATGTATGTCAAAATTTTCTCCAAGATATCGTATGCTCATCGCAGAGCATTCTATGTGCCATCCTGGTCTGCCTTTACCCCATGGACTATCCCAAAATGGCTTGACATCTGAAAATTTCCACAATGCAAAATCTAGGGGATCTTTTTTTGCCTCATCTACTTCAATTCTTGCCCCTGATTGCAGTTCATCTATCTTCTTTTTTGATAATTTACCATAGTGTGGAAACTTTGATACTGAGAAATACACTCCATTTTTTGACACATATGCCATGTCTTTTTCAATTAGTTTCTTGATGAAATTTTCAATATCATCTATGTGTTCAGTTGCTTTGGGATAATTTGTTGCACGCTTTACGTTTAGTCCATCAAAATCAGTGAAATAGTTTTGAATGTATCTTGAACTAATTTGTTCTGCAGTTGTATTTTCTAATTCTGCGCGATTTATTATTTTATCATCAACATCTGTAAAATTTTGAACAAAGTCCACTGTGGTTCCCTTGCTCTCCAAGTATTTTCTTAGAACGTCAAAAACAATTATTGTTCTTGCGTGTCCTATGTGTGATTCGTCGTAAACTGTAACCCCACACAAGTAAACTCTTATCTTTTTTGAAATGTCTAGCATTTGTTCTGAATTACTAAGCGTGTCTTGTAGTTTCATATATCATCAAATGGTTTTTGTTGTGTTTCTCTTTTATGTGTGCTATTGAGATGTAATTGGTATATTTTTTCCACAATTTGTTTTTCAATTTGTAATGTTTCTATAGTTTTTTCAACTGAAAGTTTTTTGTCAAAAATACAATATAGTATGGAATCCATGTCTTCATATGATGCCCCTAATTCTTTTTCAGCTTCGTGTTCCTTCCATAGATGTGGGCTACTCTTTTTTTCAATGACATTTTGAGGTACACCTAAAAATTTTGCCATCTCTCTTACTTGTAATTTGTATAATGAAATTATTGGGGCTACATCTGATGCACCGTCTCCATATTTTGTAAAATATCCCATCAAATACTCACTTTTGTCACTTGAACCTAACACCAAGTAGTTTTTTGCATTTGCGTAATAATACAAAATATTTGCTCTTACACGGGCTCTAAGATTTCCCCTGGCCCAATCATTTGGCTCCAGATAATTTGAATATTCATTTACAATTGGTTTGATATCAACTAGTTTGTATTCCAATCCCGTAAGTGCTATCATCTTCATTGCATCTTCTGTTTCTATACTTGGTGTGATTTGTGTATCTGGCATTATTACTGTCAGTGTCTTTTCTTTGAGTACTCTTTTACAAATATAGGCCAGTACTGCAGAATCTATTCCTCCACTTAGGCCAAGAATCAATCCTTTTGCCTTGTTTGTTTCAATCTGCTCTATTAGAAAATCCTCAATAGTGTTTGCAATGGCAGCATAATCTTGATGGATTATCTCATCTAAAATCTTCTGATTCAATCAATTATTTTCAGAAACCGTAAGAATAAAAGTTGTGCCAAGATTGTAACTGAATTTATTCATTTTTAACACATACTATATACACTATTGTAAATATCCTGTATCAAATCGATCTCAAAAATAGGAATTTTTAAAATTTTAGATATCTACGTAAATTCCGTCAGTTCTTGCCTCAACATGATATGTTGCTAATTTTACATCTTTAAGATAATCTTTCAATTCTCCTGTTTTGATATTATAATGCCAAAAATGCAATGGGCATTCTACGATACCTCCTTCAAGTTTTCCGGGTGCAATTGATCCGTCTTGATGAACACAAAGATCATCTATTGCGTGATATCCCCCTTGGTTAAATATTGCAATTTGTTTATTGTCAATTTTAAAGGCCTTTCCTTTACCTGTGGCAATGTCTCCTTTTTCTGCAATTTTTTTCCAGGCCATACTTGCTAATTTCATGATTTTGTCATTTATTTAGATTCGCATGATAGAATTTTATACTCTTTCTGAAGCCAAATTGTATTGAGCAAGGTAAAGTCTAGCGCAAAATTGATCCAAGACGGTAAATTGTCTTATGAATGGGCTAGATCTCACATGCAAATTTTAGACAATACTATTAATCGATTTAAAAAATCCAAACCTCTCAAAGGCGTTACAGTAGGATTTTGTTTACACATAACAAAGGAGACATCTGTTCTTTTAATGGGAGCAAAGGAACTCGGTGCTACCGTTGCATGCTGTGGTGGAAATCCTCTTACCACACAAGATGATATTGCAGCATTTTTAGCATCACAAGGAATTCATGTTTATGCATGGCATGGACAATCTGTAAAAGAATATGATTGGTGTATTGACCAAGTATTAAATCACAAACCTACTATTTTGACTGACGATGGTGCTGACATGAATGTAAAGGCACACTTTGATAATAGATATAAAAATATGAAAATTCTTGGCGCAACTGAAGAGACAACTGCTGGTGTAACTAGAATCAGAGCTGTTGCAAATCAGGGCAAACTTCGATACCCTGTAATTCTAGTCAATGAGGCATACACAAAACACATGTTTGATAATCGATATGGAACTGGGCAAAGTACAATTGATGGATACTTGCGTGCAATGAATTTACTTATGGCATCCAAAAGAGTTGTTGTTGTTGGATATGGTTGGGTTGGTCGTGGTGTCGCAGCAAGATGTCACGGAATGGGTTCCAAAGTAATAGTAACTGAGATTGATCCTGTAAAGGCATTAGAAGCTCACATGGATGGATTTGAAGTGATGCCAATGATACAGGCCTGCAAAATAGGTGAGATTTTTGTCACTTGTACTGGCATGACTAGTGTAATTAGAAAAGAACACATTTTACAAATGAAAAATGGTGCTATCATGGGAAATGTAGGGCACTTTGATGT
>SICY01000080.1 GCA_009697485.1 Nitrosarchaeum sp. | reverse complement strand
GATTCTGCCAAAGAGTATGCTTCACTTGGAATCTGCGGAAATCCTTTAGGAATACTAAAAGGATTAGAATTAAAAGATCGCATTATTTTGAGAATTTTAACTGAATCATCCGAATCCGATATTATTATGATGGCTAATTTTTCTTTTGATTCTAAATCATATTTAAAAATCGGTATATTCTCCAACGTTCGTTCAATTTCACCATAATCAGAAGAATTAATCACAAATAGATTGGTGTAAAAATGATTCATTAGACCAAAATTGCTTAGATCTACATTCAACTTGTTTGCAACTTTTAATGTATCCTTTAATGTCCTGTATTCCTCTAAGGAGCGATTGATATTTGCATTTTCTTCCAACATTGTTGCTGCTTTACTAATTATATCTGGAGTTTTCTCCAGATCAGTAATCATATTCTCGATTTCATCAATCTCATATTTTTTCTTTTTAAACACAGTACCTTTGAAAAGGATCTCTATTATTCCAACCCGTAGAGGAATTCCTAATCCTTTGATTATTTCTTCAATGAATTGATGTACTTTTTGTGCTCTAAGAAGAAGATCATCAACTTCAGGTGTTAAAGTCTCATTTTGCATATCTAATTTATGAAACCATTCAAATTCTGCAAGACGTGATATTGCTTTTGGTGATTCAATTCTTGGAAGTATAACACTTCCAATTAGAAGTTCTGCAACAGTCACGTTTTCCAAGACTATTACTACATTTTAATATCTTTCTACGTGTAAATCAATAATTCCAATAGATCTTCACAAATTACTACTAATAGTAAATAAGACTAAAAAAATATTTCATTAACTTCACAACATTAAAATCTAATAATTAATTTACGCCTCATATTGACTGACTCTTTATTAGCTAAATCTATTGATAAAATTCTAGAAAAAACAGAAAAAGAAATCCTTGTAAACCTCGAAAATTCATTTTCCGACGCTAAACAAACACTAGATAATTCAATTCCTAAACTTGAACAAGAATTTGATAAAATTATTTCAAATGGTAAAAAAGAAGCAGATAAGATCGAAAAACAGATCATTGGTGGCTCTGATCTTGAGGTAAGAAATAAACAACTTTTAACATTAGAAATAGCAATCGACAAAGTTTTCACAAAAGCACTAGATCAAATTGCAAATGCAGCCCGCAGTGATGATTATTCTAATTTAATGAAAACTCTATTGGATGAATCCACTAAAATTTTATCTACAACTAAAGTAATAGTTAGTACCAATTCCAAAGATAAAACCCTAGTACAATCTTTATTATCTAAATATCCTGGTGCAGAACTATCTCCTGAAACAATTGATTGTCTAGGTGGTGTTGTAGTAAAATCCAAAGATGGTGCAATGAAATTTGATAATACTCTTGATGCAAGAATTCAACGTCTGAAGCCTTTAATAAGGAAAGAAATTGCCACCAAATTCGGGGTAGGTAATTGATATGGCAGCTAAAGGTAGAATTGTTTGGGTAAGCGGTCCAGCAGTTAAGGCTGATGGAATGTCTGATGCAAAAATGTATGAGACTGTAGTTGTTGGTAACTCAAAATTAGTTGGTGAAGTTATTCGTCTAACAGGCGATGTTGCATTTATTCAAGTTTATGAATCTACAAGTGGACTAAAACCTGGTGAACCAGTTATTGGTACTGGAAACCCACTTAGCGTTCTATTAGGTCCAGGTATTATTGGACAAATTTACGATGGAATTCAAAGACCATTAAAAGAATTATCAAAAGCTTCTGGTTCATTCATTGGCAGAGGTATCACAACAACTCCTGTAGATATGATAAAAAAATATCATTTTGTACCAACTGTTAGTAATGGTGATAATGTTGCTGCAGGAAATGTTATTGGAACTGTTCAAGAAACTGATCTTATTGTTCACTCTATTATGGTTCCACCGGATCATCTTGGTGGAAAGATCTCAAATATGGTAAGTGAAGGAGATTACAATCTAGAAACTATACTAGCTACTACTGAAAAAGATGGACAAAAAACCTCTCTTAAAATGTATCACAGATGGCCTGTAAGAAAACCACGTCCATACCAGAACAGATACGATCCAACAATTCCACTTCTTACAGGACAACGTGTTATTGATACATTTTTCCCAATCGCAAAAGGTGGTACTGGTTCTATTCCAGGTGCATTTGGAACCGGAAAAACAGTTACACTACATCAAATTGCAAAATGGGCTGATTCACAAGTTGTAGTTTACATCGGGTGTGGTGAAAGAGGAAACGAAATGACTGAAGTACTTGTTGAATTTCCACATCTCAAAGATCCACGCAGTGGCAAACCACTTATGGATAGAACAGTTTTGGTTGCAAACACAAGTAATATGCCAGTAG